>CAZLTS010000044.1:0-7302 GCA_964562495.1 uncultured Lachnospiraceae bacterium
AAAATTAGATGATGAATAAAGAATTTGAGATTTATATACACATTCCTTTTTGCGTGCAGAAGTGTTATTACTGTGATTTCCTGTCTGCACCGGCCTCCTGTGAAAGCATAGAAGCTTACAGCAAGGCACTGGGTGAGGAAATTCAGTATATGGCGGCGTATGCAGGCGGAAAAGCTGCAGGAGTAGTCCGGTCTGTTTTTATAGGAGGCGGAACCCCTTCTTATATAGATGGGATTTATATCGAACAACTTATGGGAAAGCTGAGACAGTATTTTTCCATACAGGCTGATGCTGAGATTACCATAGAGTGTAATCCGGGAACACTAACCAAGGAGAAGCTGGCAGCCTATAAACAGGCGGGCATTAACCGAATCAGCTTAGGATTACAAAGCACAGATAATCAGTGCCTGCATGCGATTGGCAGAATCCATACATGGGAAGCATTTTTAGAAAGCTATCATCTGTGCAGACAGATTGGATTTTCTAATATGAATATCGATTTAATGAGTGCATTGCCAGGTCAGACAGTAGCAGGGTATATTGCAGGCTTACAGAAAGTGATTGCTTTGAAGCCGGAACATATATCTGCCTACAGCCTTATTGTAGAACCGGACACGCCTATGGAGAAAATGGTGGCGTCTGGCGCTTGCAGTCTGCCTACAGAAGAAGCGGACCGGCTTATGTATGAGCAGACCGGACAGATTTTAAAGGAAGCAGGCTACGTGCATTACGAGATTTCTAATTATAGTAAGCCGGGCAGGGAATGCAGGCATAACTGTGGCTACTGGGAACGGGTGCCGTATTTAGGCTTTGGACTGGGAGCGTCTTCCTTGTGGGAGGAAACCAGATGGAAGAATACATCAGATTTAAAGCGGTATGGCAAACTGGCAGGTAAGGAAGATATTCGGGAAGAGATAGAGCAGTTGTCCGTTTCTCAGCAAATGGAGGAATTTATGTTTTTGGGACTTCGCATGGAGAAAGGGGTTTCAAAAACACAATTTTTTCATACATTTGGTGTAAAAATAGAAGCGGTGTTTGGAAAAACAATAGAGAAATTTGTAAAGACCGGATTTTTACAGGAAGAAAAAGATCGGGTATTTTTCAGTAAACGTGGAATTGATGTAAGTAACAGCATTTTATGTGAGTTTTTACTGGATTAAATGGAATATAAGCAAATCAATGGAGGTACATGTGGAAAAACAGAAGACAGTTGTAGTTGGTATGTCCGGAGGGGTGGATTCCTCTGTGGCAGCGTATCTGTTAAAACAACAGGGATACAATGTAGTTGGCGTGACTATGCAGATCTGGCAGGATGAAGACCAGCAGACTTTGGAGCATGAGGGAGGCTGTTGTGGCGTCAGTGCAGTAGATGATGCCAGAAGAGTGGCAGCAGCGCTGGAGATTCCCTATTATGTTATGAATTTTAAGAAGGAATTTGACGAAGCAGTTATTTCCTACTTCGTATCAGAATATAAGCAGGGTCGTACACCGAATCCCTGTATTGCATGCAACCGTTACGTAAAGTGGGAATCCTTATTAAAGCGCAGTATGGATATTGGGGCAGATTATATTGCCACAGGACATTATGCCAGAGTGATAAAGCTGGAAAATGGCAGATATACATTGCAGAAATCTATTACAGACGCCAAAGATCAAACCTATGCACTTTATAATTTAACGCAATTTCAATTGGCACACACACTGATGCCGGTAGGAGCGTATGAAAAAGGCCGCGTACGGTAAATGGCAGACGAAGCCGGATTGATGGTGGCACATAAGCCGGACAGTCAGGAAATCTGTTTTGTACCCGATGGAGATTATAGTGGATTTATTGACCGTTATACCGGAGAGCCTGCTAAGCCAGGAAATTTCGTGGATACCCAGGGAAAGGTAATTGGCAGACATTGCGGCATTACACATTATACCGTAGGACAGCGTAAGGGCTTAGGTCTTGCTATGGGACATCCTGTATTCGTAACGAAGGTTGTTCCAGAAACCAATGAGGTTGTAATTGGAGAAAATGAAGATGTATTTAGCACAGTATTATATGCAGACCGATTAAATTTCATGGCTATAGAGAAGCTAGAGGGAACCATGGAGGTTATAGGGAAGATTCGTTATAACCATAAGGGTGCGCCTTGCACCATAGAGTTGGTAGAAGATGACGTGGTACGGTGTGAATTTAAAGAGCCGGTACGGGCAGTGACGCCGGGGCAGGCTGTAGTGTTTTATAAAGACGATTATGTAATTGGTGGAGGAACCATACGATGAAACAGGAGAAGAGACATAAGACGATTCGAGATATGAAAAGTTTAAAGAACATCAGACATCTTGTATTTACGACTATGGTAATCATAGGGATTGTAGTGGCAGCTGTCATTATTTTATTTCAGGCACAGGTTTATAAGATTAATGATAATGTAGCCGCCTATACCAATCAGTATTTAGAGGATATTATTAATGAAAGCACCCAGAGAATTGAGTCGGATATACAGTGTAATTTCACAGTCATGGAAGTAATTGCGGCACAGATTGCAGAGAGTGAGAATTTTTACGGTAGTGATATTGTCACCATGCTTTCTGAGCAGATAGAAAAGCTGCAGGCGAAGAGTTTTAATATTATTTCCAGAACCGGAAGCGGTTTGGAGGGACAGCCCATTTTAGATGATATTTTGTCCGTAGATTGTGTAAAGCAGGCATTTCAGGGGGAAAATACCATCTCCGATGTAGTGACACTAGAGGATAGTCAGGAAATTTTATTTCAGGTGCCGGTTTACCAGCAGGGACAGATTAAGGCGGTTCTGCAAATCGGATATGATTTAAGTTCCTTTGCGCAGGTTGTGGGCGAAACAGTCCTTGGCAAGAAAGCAGCCACCTTTATTGTACAAACAGACGGAACGCTGGTTTCCAGACCGGAATCTGCAGCAGGATTAACCAATCTGTTTGATCTTCTTGAGAATCTGACTATGGAGGAAAATGGAGAAATCCAGCAGTTAAAGCGGGATATCGAAAATGGAGAAAGCGGTAATCTGACACTTGGCAGTGACAATTATAAGCGTTACATTTGTTACAGCCAGATTGGAATCAATGGCTGGGGTGTTGTTACCATTATGTCAGCCAGTGTGGTAGAAAGTAATATCTATGATGTATCCAGTCAGGCAGAGCATATTGGCGAGGGCGTAATTATTATTTTCGTATTGTTAATTGCCTATATTATCTTTGCTTTTTACAGACTTTATAAGAACAATACTATTAATTACCAGCGTTATCAGATTGCAGCACAGCAGTCCAGTAATATTATATTTGAATATTATCCTGCTTCTAAGGAGGCCTATCACACAGAAAAATGGATTGAGAAAATGGGCTATGAGCCGGTGGATACAGATTATATTACCAATATGACAAAGGGTGATGTTGTTGTGCCGGAGGATAAAGAAATCTTTGAAAGTTTGTTTGAAGAGTTGGAAAATGGCGCAGAGTTGGTAGAAAAACAGGTGCGTATTTATGATAAAGATAAAAATCCTATTTTATTCCTAATTAAGGCATCTACCATTAAAAACCGCAGAGGACAGATTAGTAAGGTAATCGGAAGATATATAGATGTGGATCGGATGCGTTCCATTGCATCATTAAAGGAGCCCCAAAATGAGGCTCCTAATGAAGAAACGGTTTAGTTCCATGTTGCGTAATTGGATATAACAAGATTGTAAATGGAAGACTTGGAGTTGGCAGTATCATATAGATATTTGCCCTCTGAGTCTTTTGCTTTTATCTCTACCACATTAGCCTGAGAAGCATCCGTTGTTAATGCAGCTTTGGGAACGGTTACAGTGGCCTGTCCATTTTCTACCGTACCATCAATCTGTGTTACACCATTTACCTGGAAGGTAATAGTTTTAATGGTATCGTCAGTAACGGAAGCCGTAATGGTTACTGTGCCGTCACTTTCTTCTTTCATATCATCTACACATAGCTTGTCAGAGGTCTTATAAACTCCCAGGGAATTGATAAAGGTATCTAAGTCGCTAAACTGCGTATCTAACCAGTTGACACGGGAGTTAATAAAATTAGTCATACTGCTTACAGCCTTGTCAAATTTCTCACCATTATAGGTGGAATAGGAGTAACTCCATTTCGCATCATTGGCATCTGCAGAAGCCTTTAAATACTCCGTATACTGATCAATGGTACCACCATCTTTAATCATATCTTCAATAATCGTAGGGCGGATTTTGTTATATTTCTCGTAAGCTCGTACCAGAAAATAAGGATCCCGGATTAGCTGGGTATTCCATTGAACAGACTGGTAATATTGCTCATTTGTAAAATACATGCAGGTAGTGTGCCATTGATCAAATACATAGGTATTGATGTTATACATGTTGTTGTTACCCCACGCCCAGTCAAAATCCCATTGAGGTCCAATCTCGGCCAGACTGTCTAAATCTTTATATAAGTGGAAGCTGTTTTTCATGCTGTCCCAGTTCATGGCAAATTCGCAGAAAATAAAGTTATTTACCAGACTGTCCATATCAAACAACTCGCTATAGTGTTTTCCATCATTGGCATCATCTGTATAGTTAGATGTAGTGTAGCTTGCATGACTCCAGCCTGTATTCCAGTCGAAGTTGCCCCTGTGCTCTACCGAATAGTGCGTATCGCTGTTTCGGAAGAAGAAGTCGTCACTGTGCAGTGCGTACTCAAAGCTTTGGATGTAGTTATAAGCATAGTTGTACAACTTCGTATTGGCGAAAGCCGAAGGGTCTGTAGGCTCCGGTGTATTAAAGTACAGAGGCTGCCGATAGGCGGTCAACGTCTTTGCCAGACTGTTATCGCTTTCCGAGTAGAAATCCATTTCCAGTACAAAGCCACCGGTTGCCTCCGGAATCTCTACGCTGTCCGGTATGGTGTAGGTGCGCCCAGATAAGGTAACCTGACGGTCATCAATCCAGGTGTAGGACTTTTCCATGGCGTCCTCTAGCTGGGAAAGAAATACTTCGTTGTCATTTCCTGCTTCGGCTGCAATGGCTTCGGCAGCATCTTCAACTACATCATCCCAGTCAAAAATGTTTATGCGTGTTTTGCCTACACGAATCTGTTCACACAGCTGGTAAACACCCATATAGGTATCATTATAATACAGGTCTACCCAGGTGGATTTCATATAGGTTTCTGTACCAATAGCACCACTAAAGTCATTTAACAGCTTGTTACGCATCTGTGTGTGGTCGATATCATTGGCTAACAGCACCCAGTGCTTGCTGGCACCCATGCCAAAGAGATCTACCTTCTCACTTAGTTTAATTTTAAAAGGCTTCTTAGGTCGGCTGGCAGTAGAATTACCGCGTAGCTTAATTTGCAAATCTCCTTCGTAGGAACAGGAGGTACCACTATAATCTGTGCCATCAATGGAAATAGAGGCATCGGTATAGTTCTCCGTTGTTACAGCGTCATAAGCGGTATCACTGGTGAGACGCAGTACAGGAAGCGAACCGGAAGATACCGGTTCTGCTGTCTGGCGGATGGTTACGCTATCATCGGCAGTGGTATTGCTTGTATCGCTGTCTGCTTCTTTATTACAGCCTGTTAATGCAAAGAGCAGGGTGAAACAAAGAAGCAGGGAAAAATAAATTGATTTTCTCATTCACATAAACTCCCTTCTAGTTACAATGTTTTCTAGACGATTGCAAAACTGATTTCTTTTCACTAGCAGGGCACTGGGCTGGCGCATGGAGTACTGGCTCCGGTGCATATTTAGGAAATATGTCAAAATTCTTAAAAGTGTTATGCTGGCTGATGTTTGCTGTTTTTCTATTCCTTCGACAGACGTGAGAGGCGATTGTCCGTATGCGGGAGAATTTTAAAGGAAACCTTCTAGCACTTTGATAGGAACAGGCAGTTGCAAAATCTCGATTAAGCCCCGCTTCGGCAACTCGCTTTGCTCAAACATGCCTACGCTGGGCTAAGTTTTGCAACTGCCTGTTCCTAAAGTGCACGAAACTTTCCTAAATGCAATTCTTCCGCATACGGACAAAGCCTCATGCGGCTGCTCGAATATTAGAAAAACAGCAATCATATCAATCAGCCAGCATAGCACTTTTTTAGGAATTTACATATTTTCTACTGTGCGCCAGAGCCAGTACTCCATGCGCCAGCCCGATGCCTTACCAGCGAAAGAAAGTTTCGCAATCGTCTATATATTGGGACTATTGTAGCATAAAATGAGTTTTATGGGAAGAATATTATGCAGAATGTATACATAATTTATGGCTTGGCAGGTAATACTATTGATGGTATTAGAATATGAAGGGCGATGCCTGTGCATACGCTTTTGTAGGGAGGAAATATGGATCAGGAAGAGAAGCGAGAATCGCAGATTAAGAAATCGGGACAGTTTACTATGGGGGAAAGCGGCAGTGGACATAGAATTCATTTACTGTCTATTATCGGAGAAATAGAGGGGCATGATTGCCTGCCGGCAACAACTAAGACGACAAAATATGAGCATGTATTGCCTCAGCTTGCTCAGGTGGAGGACAGTGAGGAATATGATGGACTGCTTGTACTTATTAATTCAGTAGGTGGGGATGTGGAGTCAGGGCTTGCCATTGCGGAAATGATTGCTTCTATTTCTAAGCCTACAGTTTCTTTGGTGTTAGGAGGCAGCCATAGTATTGCTGTGCCGTTGGCAACAGCAACGGATTATTCATTTATTGTACCAACAGGTACTATGGTGATTCATCCGGTGCGTATGAATGGTTTGTTTATTGGGATTCAGCAAACCTATGATTATTTCCGAAAGATTCAGGATCGGATTACGGGATTTGTGTGCAGTCATTGCAGGATTGAACGAAACCGACTGGAAGAATTAATGGCGGAAACGGGAGAATTTACGAAGGATGTGGGAAGTATCCTGGTGGGAAAACAGACTGTAGAGGAAGGAATCATTCATGAAGTAGGCGGAATCAGTCAGGCGCTTATAAAACTGCATGAAATGATTGAAAATGATAAGTAATTGTGATATACTTTCGTAAGATGTGCAGTATTAATAGAGTGTACAAACAGATAGGAGAGTGAACATATTATGGAGAAGAAGAATATTGATTGGAGTAACCTCGGATTCGGTTACGAAAAGACAGATTACCGTTACGTATCAGAGTTTAAAAATGGTAAGTGGGATGAAGGTGTGATTACACAGGATGATAAGATTGTATTATCCGAGTGTGCAGGTGTATTACAGTATGCACAGACAGTTTTTGAAGGTATGAAAGCGTATACCACAGAGAACGGAGATATTGTTAC
>CAZLTS010000045.1:0-7300 GCA_964562495.1 uncultured Lachnospiraceae bacterium
CCAGAGAGGAAGCAGTGCTTCTTGATTTAAAAACTTATATTTCTGGATTCTATCCTATTTATGTATCGAATATAAATATAACAGTACAGGAGTGACAGATGGAAGGAGTGCATTTTAATCTAAAGAAGTGGAAGGAAAAGCTGATTTTGCTCATTGCAGGTGGAATCCTCCTGGTGGTAATTGCTCTTCCCACAGAAAGTAGTGAGGATACAACAGATGCCCAGACAGTACAAAGTGTACAGACGGAGGAAATAGATGAAGAGGCCTACCGGCAGGCGGTAAAGGAGGAACTGGAACAGCTATTGTCCCAGATTGACGGAGCTGGGAAGGTATCTGTAATGATTACGTGGAAATCCTCTGCAGAGCAGGTTGTGAAATCTGACAGCGACTATGAGAAAACAGAATCCTCCAGTGAAGGAACGGATGGAAGTAAATCAGAGGAGTCGGCTGTGAAAAATCAGGAAAACAGCGTGTACATTACAGAAAATAATGGAACGCAGACACCTTATGTTATTAAGTCTTATATGCCCACAGTTAGTGGGGTGGCAGTGGTGGCACAGGGTGGGGAGACAGCCAGCGTACATGCGGAAATTGTCAGTATGGTGCAGGCATTATTTGAGATTCCTGCTAATAAGATTGCAGTAACGAAAATGAATTAGAAATGGAGGAAAAATGAAACGGATTTTTAAAAGAAATCAGGTGATTGCCACAGGTCTTGCAATGC
Organism: uncultured Lachnospiraceae bacterium; assembly: GCA_964562495.1. Classification (GTDB taxonomy): domain Bacteria; phylum Bacillota; class Clostridia; order Lachnospirales; family Lachnospiraceae; genus CANQSA01. Next base: position 725 of record CAZLTS010000045.1, read on the forward strand.
TGATTGCGGCAGCAGGGTATTTAACCTATGCAGGGAAAAATGAACTGTCCGGCATTAATCCAGATTCTGACGCTATTTTAGAGGACGCTGCCGTAGCTGAGGCGGGGGATATTATCAGTCCGGAGGAAGGCATGGATTTAGAAACAGAAGAGAATCCTGGAGATACCATATTAGTCAGTACAACAGATATCAAGGAGGTTTCGGCAGCAGTAAAGCTAAACCGGGAGCAGGTTCGTGCCAAAAGCAAGGAAACCCTGCAGGAGATTATTGACAACAGTAACTTAAATGATGCAGCTAAGGAGGAGGCTGTGGAGAAGTTGGTTGCCCTGACCGATCAGGAGGAACGGGAGGCAGCAGCAGAGAATCTTCTTACTGCCAAAGGCTATGAGGATTGTGTTGTCACCATTACGGATGACAAGGTAGATGTGGCAGTGGCAGCAGAGAAATTATCAGATATGAACCGGGCGCAGATTGAGGATATTGTGAAGCGTAAAACCGGTGTGGAGGCAGACGCCATATACATTACGCCTATACAGGAAACCGAAACTGGTGAGGACACCAGCACAGAAACCAGCGAAGAAACCGGGGAATAGTATTTTTTAACTTGCATTTGCCACCGTTTTTGGTATAATGGTTGTATAACTATGCAAGACGAAGGTAATAGGAGGTAGCGGCAAATGGAAGGATCAGAAAACATGTTCAAGGTTGAGACTGAGGGTTCTATTGGAGAAGTACAGATTGCAAATGATGTTGTAGCCATTATAGCTGGTCTGGCGGCCATGGAAGTAAAAGGTGTAGCGTCTATGGCAGGGAATGTTACTGCAGAGCTGATTTCCAAGTTGGGAATGAAGAATCTTTCCAAAGGTGTATCTATAGAAGTGGAAGATGGGAATGTTTCAGTTGACCTTTCACTGAATCTTGAATATAAATACAATTTGGTTGATGTTTCAGGGAAGGTACAGGAAAAAGTAAAAGCAGCGATTGAGAATATGACAGGTTTGAATGTTGTGTCTGTAAATGTGAAGGTTGCAAGCGTAGACGTTCAGAAATAAGTAAATTGGTGGGGCTGTTGCATAGGTAACAGCCCCTTTGTCAATTTGACGGGCGTTGCAGGAAAGGGAAATATATGACAAGAAGAGAGCAGCGTGAAAACGCATTTAAATTATTATTTAATAAAACATTTTATGATAAGGCAGAACAGCAGGAGCAAAGTGAATTATTTTTTGCCTATGCAGATGGTATGGATGCTGCCAGTGAGCAGGTGCAGGCAGCCATTGCAACCAAGGTAGATGGAGTTATGGAACACTTAGAAGCCATTGACGCAGCTATTGCTGGGGCATCAGAAGGATGGGAGCTAAACCGGATGAATCGGGTGGATCTAACCATACTAAGACTGGCATACTACGAGATGGAATATGACGAAGATATTCCTGTGAAGGTAGCAATTAATGAGGCGGTAGAACTGGCAAAACAGTACGGCGGAGAGGATTCACCCTCTTTTGTTAATGGTGTTTTGGCTAAATTAGTTAAGGAAGCATAATGGCAAGTGTATATTCGGTAAGTCAGATAAATGGATATATCCGGCACATGTTTGAACAGGATTTTCTCTTAGGACAGATTTCTGTAAAGGGAGAGGTCAGTAATTTAAAATACCACACCTCTGGTCATATTTATTTCAGCTTAAAAGACCAAGGCGGCGTGCTGCAGGCTGTGATGTTTGCAGGAAGCCGCAGGGGACTGAATTTCCATATGGAAAATGGAGACCGGATTGTAGCCAGTGGGGAGATTTCTGTTTATGAGCGAGATGGCAGATATCAGCTTTATGCGAAACGCATTGAAAAAGAGGGCGTGGGAGATTTGTATACCCGTTATCTGGCGTTAAAGCAGGAATTAGAAGAAATGGGCATGTTTGATCCTATGTATAAAAAGCCCATTCCGAAGTTTGTAAAGAGAATTGGAATCGTAACGGCAAGTACAGGTGCAGCCATACATGATATGAGCCAGATTGCTAAGCGGCGGAATCCTTATGTGCAGCTTTATTTATATCCTGCCAAGGTGCAAGGTGAGGGAGCAGCGCAGACTATCGTAGAGGGAATCCGGTATCTGGATACCATGCAGCTGGATGCCATTATCGTAGGACGTGGCGGCGGCTCTATAGAAGATTTGTGGGCCTTTAACGAACGCATTGTAGCAGAGGCTATTTTTGCCTGTAACACACCGGTTATTTCTGCAGTGGGGCATGAATCGGATACTACTATATCTGACTGGGTAGCTGATCTGCGGGCGTCTACGCCTTCGGCAGCAGTAGAGCTGGCTGTGTTTGATTATAAGCAGTTTTTGGACAGAATCCAGGAGCTGCAGGAACAGATGCACCATGATATGTGGACGAAGCTTAACTGGAATAAGGACAGAGCCCAGCGATATACGGCGCTGTTAAAGCTTCATGCACCGGGAAGGACAGTGGAGCAGAAGAAGCTTTATACAGCCCAGCTAAAACAAAGGCTTCGTGACGTTATGGAGCAGAAGCATACAAGCTATCGCCACAGACTGACCTTAAGCTGTCAACGGCTGGGGGATTTATCACCCCTTAAGAAGCTGTGTGGCGGCTATGGCTATTTAACCATTGACGGAAAGCCGGTAACAGAGGTAGGACAGGTAGAGCCTAAGGACAAGCTGCGGGTACAGTTGGCACAGGGCAGCTTAGAAACAGAGGTATTGGCTGTTCATACAGAACAATAGAGCATATTTCGGAGGCAATTTTGGAAGAGAATTTAACATTAGAAGCGGCACTAAATCAGCTGGAAACGGTAGTAAAGCAAATGGAAGACCCTAAGGTTTCCCTAGAGGATTCCTTCCAGCTTTACAAGCAGGGCATGGATTTAGCGGCATATTGTAATGAGAAAATAGAAACTGTGGAAAAGGAATTAATCATTTTAGGAGATGAGGACGAGCATGCATAAGAAAATAACGGAAAGACAGCCCTACTATGAAGCCGTAATTCGTAAGTATCTGCCGAAAGAGGAAGGAAAAGCAAAGCTGTTACGGGAAGCTATGAACTACAGCATTCTGGCAGGAGGTAAGCGGCTTCGACCTATGTTGATGGCAGAAACCTGCAAGCTGTTTTCTGCGGATACAACAGGTGTGGAACCTTTCATGGCAGCCATAGAGTGTATGCATACGGCGTCTTTGGTGCATGATGATCTTCCGGCAATTGATAATGATGATTACCGCAGAGGACGGAAGGCGACCCATGCAGCATATGGTGAGGATGTGGCTGTACTGGCAGGCGATGCTTTGCTAAATTATGCCTTTGAAATCCTATGTGTAGAAATGGCACATACCGCCTATCCAGAACGATATGGCAAAGCAATGGCGTGTATTGCCAAGGCGGGCGGCATAGATGGCATGTTGGGCGGTCAGTTTGTAGATGTGGTTATGACAGGAAAGTCACTAAATCAGGAAACCCTGAATTATATCTTTTCCAAGAAAACAGGAGCTTTTATTGCAGCTTCCATGGAGGTAGGTGCCATCATGGGTGGCGCTTCCCCGAAGCAGCAGGCACAGCTTCGCCTGGCCGGGGAGAAAATTGGATTTGCATTCCAGATTCAGGATGACTGTTTAGACGTTACAGGAGATGCGGCAAAGCTTGGAAAACCCATTGGCAGTGATGAGAAAAATCATAAAACTACTTATGTAACCTTGTATGGTTTAGAGCAGGCTTTAGAGGATGCCAACAGGCTGACACAGGAAGCAATCGCAATTGTTTTAGACATAGATAAAAATGCGGAATTTTTACCGGAGCTGTTTACCTATTTACAGAGTCGGAAAAAATAGCCGTATTAGAGGTAGAATAGATGATACTGGAACGAATCAGACAATGCAATGATGTAAAAAATATAGACCCCAGTGAATATACGCAACTGGCACAGGAAATCAGAGCCTTCCTGATTGAGAAGGTAAGCCATACTGGTGGGCATCTTGCGTCTAATTTGGGGGTAGTGGAATTAACCATTGCACTGCACCTTGTATTGAATTTCCCGGAGGATGCACTGGTGTGGGACGTAGGACATCAGGCGTATACCCATAAGATCCTTACGGGAAGAAAAGATGATTTTGATAAGCTGCGCACATATGGTGGTATGAGTGGATTCCCGAAACAGCGGGAAAGTGACTGCGACAGCTTTGGAACTGGTCACAGCTCTACAGCTTTGTCTGCGGCATTAGGCATTGCTCAGGGAAAATATTTAAACCATGACAATGCAACAGTGGCAGCAGTAGTTGGAGACGGTGCTTTGACTGGCGGCCTGGCATTTGAAGCCTTAAATAACATGGAAAATTTAAAACGGAACATGATGATTATTTTAAATGATAATGAAATGTCCATTTCCAGAAACGTAGGCGGTTTGTCCATGTACTTAAGCAGAATGCGGGCAGACACCCGTTATAATGAAATTAAAAACGGCGTTGCACAAACATTGACTAAGATTCCCGGAATCGGTGATAATATGGTAAAGGGATTAAAGAAGGCAAAAAGCAGTATTAAGCAGATTTTTGTTCCCGGTATGTATTTTGAAAATATGGGAATTACCTATTTAGGCCCTGTAGACGGTCATAATATTAGCGAGATGATTACCATTTTCAATGAGGCAAAGCAGTTAGAGCATCCGGTGATTGTGCATGTAGTGACAAAAAAGGGAAAAGGGTATCCTTACGCAGAACGCTTTCCGGCTAAGTTTCATGGGGTAGATCCCTTTGATGCGGCAACGGGCAGGAAGCTAAGCACGAAAACGGGACATACCTATACGGAGATTGTATCTAAGAAAATGGTAGCCTTAGGACAAGAGGATAGCCGGATTGTTGCCATTACGGCAGCTATGGCAGATGGCACAGGTCTAAGCGAATTTGGCAAACATTTTCCGGGACGTTTCTTTGATGTGGGAATTGCAGAAGAACATGCAGTTACCTTTGCAGCAGGGCTGGCTACCACTGGTATTCACCCGTTTGTTGCCATTTATTCGTCCTTTTTACAGCGTGCTTACGACCAGTTGATTCACGACGTATGTATTCAGAAGCTTCCGGTTACCTTATTAATAGACCGGGCAGGTATCGTTCCAGGCGATGGAGAGACACATCAGGGAATTTTTGATTTGTCTTATTTGTCCAGTATACCAAACATGAATATTTTGGCGCCAAAGAATGACTGGGAGTTAAGTGAAATGATTGGATTTGCGGCAAAGGCAGATATGCCTGTGGCAATCCGCTATCCAAGAGGTGCCGCTTATACAGGACTTAGTGAATTTACAGAGCCTGTTTTGCTGGGAAAAAGCGAGGTGCTGTATGCAGAAGGTGAGATTGCGTTACTGGCTGTAGGAAATATGGTAAAGGAAGCAGAGCAGGTAAGAACCATGCTGAAGGCGCAGGGGCATCAGGCTACCCTTGTTAATGTACGGTTTGTAAAGCCTATGGATACAGAGCTATTAGACAGACTTTTGGAAAATCACAGGTATGTGGTAACCATAGAGGAAAATGTGCAAAGCGGTGGCTTTGGAGAACATGTGATAGATTATTATCAGCAGTCCGGCAGCAATGTTACCTGTATCCCTATTGCGATACCCGACCGATATGTGGAGCAGGGAGATGTTCCCACACTGCTTCGTGTAAATGGGCTGTCTCCTGAGCAAATCGTGGCTAAGATTATAGGAAAAATTGGTGAAGCGATATGAAGGAAAGATTAGATGTGCTGCTTGTAAATCGTGGACTGGCACCTTCCCGGGAGAAGGCGAAGGCAGTCATTATGAGTGGCAATGTATATGTAGAAAATCAGAAAGAAGATAAGGCCGGCTCCATGTTTGATTCGGCAGTAAATATAGAAGTACGAGGCAATACACTGCCTTATGTAAGTCGAGGGGGATTAAAGCTTGAGAAGGCTATGCAGGAATTCCCCATTACCCTTACAGGTAATACTTGCATGGATGTAGGCGCATCAACTGGTGGATTTACAGACTGCATGCTGCAAAATGGTGCAGTGAAGGTATATGCAGTAGATGTAGGACATGGACAGCTAGACTGGAAGCTAAGAAATGACAGCCGGGTTGTATGTATGGAGAAAACCAACATTCGCTATGTAACACCGGAGGATATTCCAGAGGCCATAGATTTTATTTCCATTGATGTGTCCTTTATTTCCTTAACCAAGGTATTAGGACCGGTAAAGGCATTATTAAAGCCAGAAGGCCACGTGGTCTGTTTAATTAAGCCACAGTTTGAAGCTGGCAGAGAAAAGGTTGGAAAGAAGGGCGTTGTACGAGATAAGAAAGTACATCTGGAGGTGATAGAGAAGGTGATTGCTTTTGCGAAGGAAATCGGCTTTACACCTATGGATTTGTCCTATTCGCCCATTAAAGGACCGGAAGGAAATATTGAGTATCTGCTATTTCTGGCAAATGCTTCTCAAGAGGAGCCGATTGCAGCATTGGATACCTTACCGATACAGATTGTAGAGCAGGCACATGGCGCATTAGATACTGGAAACAGCGCATCGTAGAGGACATTACATATGAAAAACTTTTTCATTAT
>CAZLTS010000046.1:0-7284 GCA_964562495.1 uncultured Lachnospiraceae bacterium
ATATTGGCAACATCTACTACATGAGGCTCCTTAGCCGCATTCTCCAGTATGGTGTTACCCTCTGCTAAAACAGCTGCCATCATAACATTAATGGTCGCTCCTACAGATACAACATCCAGATAAATTTCTTCTCCATGCAAACGTGTAGCATGAACAGACAACATACCATTTGCCACCATCTCAACAGTAGCACCTAATGCCTTAAATCCCTTTATATGCTGGTCAATGGCTCTGCTGCCGATGTCGCAACCACCCGGCAATGCCACATTGGCCTCCTTATATTTACTAAGCATAGCACCTAACAAATAGTAGGATGCACGAATCTTACGGATCTGTTCATTATCTACAACATACTCCCGAATAGTACTGCCATCAATACAAACTGTATGGGCATTCACCCGATTTACTGTTGCACCTATATCAGAAATCACCTGCAACAATACGTTGACGTCACTTACATCCGGCAAATTATCAAGCACAACCGGCTCATCTGCCATAATCGCTGCTGCTAAAATAGGTAGGGCTGCGTTCTTAGCACCTCCAATTTCAACTTCCCCTTGCAGTGATCTTCCACCTCTTATAATATATTTCTCCATCTTGCACCTCGTCACAATTGTGAACACTTTTAGTCATATCTTAATCATTATAGCATAGTTTTCTTATTTGTCTACCCCTATATTACATGCCGGGCTATTGAATGCCCAGTGCCTCCTTTAATGCACAGATGGTATCCTCTACCGTCTGTCCATCCTCCAGCACCGTAATATCGGCATATTTTTCATAAAGAACTGTACGCTCCTGATACAAATCCGTCAGTGTCTGACCCGGCTTTAGCACAACGCCTCTCCGTTCCAAATCACCTAGTCTGGTTTCCAGCTCAGGATAGCTTAGCTTTAAATACACCACGGTTCCGATTTCCTTAAGATGTTCCATGGCTTCCTTGCCATACACCACACTTCCCCCTGTGGCAATAATGGAATTATCTGTCTGGATATCAGCATTTACCTGATTCTCAATGGCAATAAATCCGTCAATACCATCTTGGGAAATAATCTCGTGCAGCAGTCGTTTTTCCTGCTCCTGAATCAAAAGATCTGAATCAATGAAGCTATAGCCTAGTATTTTCGCCATAACTACGCCTACGGTACTCTTTCCTACTCCCGGCATTCCTATTAATACAATATTATTCTTATTCATAGTTAAGTTTACGCTTTCTTTTTAACAGAATATCCAAATTTGCCTAATTTCTCTCCCAGCTGGAAATATTCGCCATGAGAATAAGCAACCAGCCCTGTGCTGTTTAAATCAAATTTACCATTTTCATCCATATATTTCTCGTCCACTGTAACAGCAGTAACCTCTGCCAAAAACATATCGTGGCTGCCTAAAGGAATCTGCTTTGTCACCTTACACTCAATGCTTACGGGACTCTCTGCAATTCCCGGTGCCTCTACAGTCTGAGACTGGGAAGGTGTCAGATGCATCTCGGCAAACTTATCAATCTGGGCACCAGACTTAACACCACAGTAGTCTGTTGCATACACTAAATCCTTGGTTACCAGATTAATTACAAATTCTCCTGTTTCTTCGATAATATCATGAGAATGCCGTTCCTTTCTTACTGAAATAGATACCATTGCCGGATCACTGTTAATGGTACCTGCCCATGCGATTGTTACAATGTTGGGCTTCTCACCCGGACGCTTACAGCTAACCATAACTGCAGGCACAGGATATAACATATTTCCCGGTTTCCATGTTTGTCTTGCCATTTGATTTCCTCCTATATTTCCTTAATTCTGAATAGCCGTCATAATTCGCGGCAATAACTGCTTCTTACGGGATACAACACCCTTTAATATAAATTCACCATTATCACTGGTGATACCATAAGCCTCTTCTATCAGCCTTTCTGCCGCATCTCCACTATAAATCAGCTCTGTTGTTTCATCTAATATATTCGTCAGCATGAAATAAATCGTTTCTATGCCATCAATGCTTCCCACCTTATCCAAGTAGTTACGCATCTTTTTCTTAATGGCATGCTGCTCGTCATAACTCATAAAGCTAATCTGTCCAATACCGAAATTAACTCCATCTACGGAGAACTTCTTAAAATCCTGATAGAATATTTCTTCTGCGGATTTGTGGGACAAATTACTGCCTGCTTTAAACATCTCCCCAGCCAGCTCTGTAATCTCTATCTGGGCAATCTGTGCCAGCTCCTTGGCTGCGCTTTCATCTACTGCAGTACAGGTTGGCGAACGGAACATCAGCGTATCAGATAAAATAGCAGACAGTAACAGGGCTGCCATCGTTTCTGGCACTGCCACACCCTTCTCCTGATACATCTGGTAAATAATCGTTGCCGTACAGCCCAATGGCTGATTTCTTACATAGATAGGATTCACAGTTTCCACAGTTCCTAATCTATGGTGGTCAATAATCTCCACAATCTGCGCATCCTGCACACCGTCTACTGCCTGATTCTTCTCATTATGGTCTACCATAATAATCTGCTTCTTCTGGGCATTTAACAGATTACGCCTGGACATCATACCAATATATTCTCCCTTATTATTTACAATCGGGAAATAACGGTGTCGGATTTTTGCCATAACACTTTTAATATTCTCTGTAAAATCTTCCATCTGGAATGTAATCAGATTCTCCCGGCACATAAAGTAGCTAATGGGCATACTCTGATTAATCAGTCGTGCCACTGTAAAGGTATCATGACTTGTGCTGATTACGGTACAATTATGCACCTCTGCCAGACTTTGAATAGTCTTTGATATCTTCACACCATCGCATATTACGATACAGCCAGCCTCCATCTCAATGGCACAAAGCTGTGCTTCATACCGATTGCCCAAGATAACCAAATCTCCCGGCTCTATGTACTCCTCCATAATATCCGGATTGGCCGCTGCAATGATGACCTTGCCCTTTGTAAAATATTCTTCCTGATTGCCCACTACCATCTCGCCATCCAATGTCTTTACGATGTTACGAAACTTCGTGTGCGCCAGCGACAGAATACTGTTATCATACACATCCATGTAAGCTGTGGCAATATCCTCTGTGGTAATAACGCCCTCTAACCGTCTGCTTCGTACAATCGGCAGTGTAACAGAGCCGTATTCCTTCATTAGATTCCACGCCTCTTTCAAAGAAATGGTACGGGATACGCCACGAGTTTTCTTAATCTCAATATCCTTTACCTGCGTAGAAACATCAGAAACATATTCCGGTGCCTTTACACCAAAACGCTTTAGTACATATTTCGTTTCCTCATTTAACTCGCCTGCCCGTTTGGGAACAAACTGCTCTCCCTCCGCAGCCAGTTGATTTTTCAAATATGCATATGCAATGGCTGAGCATATGGAATCCGTATCTGGGTTTTTATGTCCTATTACAAATGTTTTTTTCGTCACACTAATCCTCCATTCCGCAGTGTAAGCAGTACGTCTGCAATCAGCATACCATGATCTGATGCAATACCCTCTGATTGTAACAGCTTGCTTCTTGTCTTAGTAAAAAATGCTGTGTGTTCCTCCACAACCTGAACCTTTGCTCCCAGTGTAATGTTTTCTGCGTCATTGCGTAGACACAGCTGATAAATAGAAGGTTCTGTCTGATTGGGCTTAAATTCCACATCAAACCATACCGCATCTGCTGCGTCATCTCCTGCCTGTACACGCACCGCATCCTGATGAATCAAAGCTGTGTACAGTGTGGTAATTACCCGGGTACGGGGATCCCTGTCCACATCACCATAGGCACCAATCTGCAGCATAGGAACACCGGTCACTCCTGTTTCTTCCTCTAATTCCCGCTTAGCGGCAGCTTCCAGATTCTCTCGCATCTCTACAAAACCACCCGGCAGCGCCCACATGCCAATACTGGGGTGATTTTTCCGCCGAATCATAAGCAGCTTTAGTGAATCTGTTGTATCTTCATAGGCAAATATTGCCATATCCACCGTACAGCTTGGTGTTTCATATTTTCTCGGATCATAGTTTTCTAAGAAGGTCTGTAAATCTTCCCCTGCCTCATTGACAGCGCCTGTACCCAGAAACGGCTTAATATTTTCTAAAAACAATTTTCTCCGGCTCCTTTCTACTTCTGCTTTTTCATGCTGAACTTCACGTTGGTTATGGTGTAGGTTCCATCCTGTTTAATGGTAAAATCATATCGTACACATACCTTATAGGTTCCGGTTACGCTATAGGCATATCCATCTGTGTAGCTCGTATTTCTGGAGGTCTTAAACTTCATAACTGTATCAAAACGAAGAGAACCATTTTTCCCGTCTGTCACCTTACTGTCAGCTATCTCTACCTCATCCAGTGTCAGGCTTTCTACAGAATACTCTTTTCTTTCGTCCATTACCTTGCCATACAGTTGCTTACGCATGGCCTTATATGCCTCTTGAACCTGTGCCTGTACAGTGTCATCTCCCGTTATTAAATCCTTGGTAGCCTTCTTTACAGACTGATATACAGAAGCAGATTCATACAAGGCAGTCAGCGCATTTACATGCATTTCTTGAATAGACTCTGCAACATCCTCCCGTACCTCCAGCACAGTATCTTCATAAGAAATGGTGCTGTCATCTTCCTGGATTTCTCTTACATCTGCTCCATCTTTGATATAAGGGGAGCGTAGGGAAAATGTATGGGTTCCCTTATAAAGACCAGAAATGGTAATCGTCTTATAATCCTCCTCATCCTGTGCCGAAACCACCTTGGCATCATCTACATATAAATCACAGCCTCGCGGAATGGTAACGGAGGTATTCTCTACAATATAATCTGAGAAATCAACACGCCATGTTTTTATTAATTTGAAAAAGGACGGATTCTTCTGCTCTAACCAGATATCGAAGGTCTCCTCTTCCCCTGTTTCTACATTATCGTAAGTAACGTGATAGACGATTTTCCCGTCTTTCTTCTCGTAGTCACCTAATTCTGCCTGTCCAATCTTCCCATACTGGGGAACCTCTTTCAAAGCCTCTGCCAGAATCTCCGCCTGCAGCCCTGCTTCATCAGTCTGCAATAAGGACTGATATACCGATTCTACATTACCACTAATTAATCCCCCTAAGAACTCATTCGCTACTACAGCAGGGTCACTCTTTTTCTCTATGACTGCGTAGCTTGCACCCAGCACTGCTAATATGGTAAGAAACAATACAATCTTTAATGTACGTCCTAAGAAACTGTTTTTAAAACGCTTCCACAGCACCTTAGCCTTGCTGTCCTGTTTTTTCTCTTCCTGTTCTGTTTCTATATCAATCACCTGTTCTTCCAAGTTGCTGCCCTCTTTCCTATTATGCTGTGAATAGTATACATCATATCCAGTGGATTTTCCACAGAAAAAATTGGATTTGCAGGAATTCCGGGAATTGACTTAAGGTTGCAGATATACTAGAATATAGAAACAAGCGATTGCGAATCGCCTATATAGAAATAGATAGCGAGGAACTGATGTATGGATGAGAAAGCACAATTTCAGGAATTATTAAGTGCGCTTGTAGAACAGGCTGCTGAAAATGAAAATATATTAGACAAGGAAACTGTGAAGGCACAGTTTGCAAAATTAAATTTATCCGAAGATATGTACCAGCCCATTTATGATTATTTAAAGGGACACAAGATTACAGTATCCGGGGCAGAGTCTGGTGATGCTGCTGACACACCGGTTGAAGACAGCTATAATATGCCAGAGAATTTTGATATTTCCAAAGAGGAGGCTGCCTTTTTAGAAATCTACTATAAGGATTTAGCTGCGCTGCCAAAGCACAGTGAAGATGAAATTGCTTCTGCTATTGCAGAGAAAAACAGTGCTTTGCTGACAGAAGCCTATTTACCTGCAGTGGTTACCATTGCCAAGTCCATGACTGGTCGTGGTGTGACACTGGGGGATTTAATTCAAGAAGGCAATTTAACTTTGATGCAGGCATTATCTGCCTACACCGGAGAGGCTGATGCCCACAGTCTGGAACGCTACGTAAGTACTGCAGTAAAGAAGGGCATGCAGAACGCCATAGATGTGCAGGCAGGTGCTGCACGCATAGGCAAACACTTAATGGAGCAGGCGAATTACTTAGACGAAGCTTCTCGGAATCTGGCTAAGGAATTAAATCGAGAGCCAACGTTACAAGAGCTGGCGGAGTACACCCACTTAGACGAAGACGAAGTGCATAATATTATGAAGTATTCCCTGGATGCACTAAACGTAGAAGGATAATTGCACCACGATGGAAAAACCCCAGAGAGTTAATTTCTCTGGGGCATTTCTTGCTCTTTTTGGTGAGCCAGACCTTCTATTCTTTTATAAAAAGCTCTTAACCTTTGTATAAATTCCCTCTGCATCTAATCCATACTTCTGAATCAGCTTCACAGCCGGACCAGATTCACCGAATACATCATTAATACCAACCTTCAATACCGGTGTAGGAGCTTTCGCACTTAAGGCATCACATACAGCACTGCCCAGACCGCCGATTACAGAGTGTTCCTCTACTGTAACCACCTTGCCTGTTTTCTTCGCTGACGCAACAACCAAGTCTTCATCCAAAGGTTTAATGGTATGAATGTTAATTACTTCTGCATCTACACCTTCTGCAGCCAGCTTATTGGCAGCCTCCAGTGCTTCGCATACACACAAACCTGTGGCAATAATCGTAACATCCTTACCTTCCTTTAACACAACACCTTTACCTAATTCAAACTTATAATCAGGTCTGTCGTTAATAACCGGAACAGCCAGACGTCCAAAACGGATATAAACCGGACCTTCGTGTTCAATGGCTGCTGCTACAGCTGCCTTCGCCTCTACATCATCAGATGGGTTGATAACAACCATGCCCGGAATAGTACGCATCAGTGCCAAGTCTTCGTTACACTGGTGGGTAGCACCATCTTCACCTACGGAAATACCTGCATGCGTTGCACCAATCTTAACGTTTAGCTTCGGATATCCAACAGAGTTACGAACCTGTTCAAAGGCACGTCCTGCTGCAAAAATGGCAAATGAGCTTACAAATGGAATCTTGCCTGTAGCTGCCAGTCCTGCTGCAATACCTACCATATTACACTCTGCAATACCACAATCAATATGACGTTCCGGGTATGCTTTCTTAAAAATACCGGTCTTGGTAGCGGCTGCCAAGTCTGCATCCAAAACAACTAAGTTATCATACTTAGCTCCCATCTCTACCAAAGCGTTACCGTAGCTTTCTCTCGTTGCAATCTTCTTTACTTCTGACATAACGCT
>CAZLTS010000047.1:0-7022 GCA_964562495.1 uncultured Lachnospiraceae bacterium
TATGATTTGGAAACGGTGGTGTGCTTATGAAGATTTTTGCCATTCGAGATGAAACTTACGAAATTCAAAAAGATTTAGCCTATCTTCTATATTATGAACAAGATAAAAAGTTCTATATTGAACTGCCGGACAATGCAGACCCTTGGGAAACTCCGTTGCTTCTTTCTTCCTTTGTAAAGAGAAATGAGAAAACAGTGAATTCCTATTGGAGTAAACTGTGGGTGCAACAACGAATCGTTCCTACAGATCGGCAAAATCTTGGGCAGGTTTTAAAAGACAATAATCTGACTGAATATGATGAATACCGTCTGCTCATGCTTTCTATGGGACGGTGTGCTCAGGATAACTATTATCTAGTTCCTATGAAAGAGGATGCGTTACCACAAGAAATAAAGAATCGCTTTCTAAAACGAATTGAAGATGTAATCCCCTTGAATGAATATAACCTTCTGGTTTTTTTCCGAGATAGCGTCGTAAAAAAATGTAATCTGTTTGACTATTTCCAGAAGAAAAAAACATTTCATGTTCTACTAAAAAATGAAGCTCTCTTCTATAGTGTCAAACTCCAAACCGGTGGTTATGGTGTGACATGGGATACCAATATGACCGTTTCCGACTCTATCCTGTACCAGATGGGGCAAGATGTTCCTCTGTCGGCTGCAGATTTCAGAAATTTTGTTGTTCATCGAGTAATTACTTCTATGGAAGCCGCTGAACTGCTTAACTGTTCCCGCCAGAACATTGATGATTTATCCAAACGGGGCAAGCTGCATCCCATCAAAACCTGCGGTAAAACAACTCTGTATTTAAAAAGCGAAGTTTTAAAGCGAAACTGGCAATAAGCCATTGCAGAATCAAATTTCCCTTGATATGCAATGGCTTTTGCGCTGTGTATTATGGTTTCTGTTATTCTTCAAATTCTCCAAAGCTACGATAACGATTATATCTGTTCTCTAACAGCTCCTCTGTTGGAACGGCACACAGATTCTTAAATGCACCCTCTAGCTTCTTCGTAATTGCTTCCATCGTATAGGAAGGATTCTGGGCAATACCGTCTGTTGCTTCAGGAATAATCTCTTCAATGACATGTTGCTTTAACAAATCCGGTGCAGTCAGCTTCATACGAGTTGCTGCCTCTTCCACCCGGCTTGGGTCACGCCACAGAATACTAGCGAAGCCTTCTGGGGATAAAATGGCATACATGCTGTTTTCCAATGCCCACACCTGGTCACCAACACCTAATGCTAACGCACCGCCGCTTCCACCTTCACCAATCAAAATACAAATAATCGGTACTTTAATGGCAATCATTTCCATAAGATTCATGGCAATTGCTTCGCCCTGACCACGTTCCTCAGCTCCAATGCCACAGTAAGCACCTGCTGTATTAATAAATGTGACAATAGGACGGCCAAATTTCTCAGCCTGCTTCATCAGACGCAATGCCTTACGATAGCCCTCTGGATGCGGACTTCCGAAATTCGTAGCAATATTCTCATCCAGATTCCGTCCCTTCTGGATTCCCACAACGGTAACTTCTCTTCCCTGAAATCTGGCAATTCCACCTACAATAGCGCCATCATCACCAAACTGTCTGTCACCATGCAGCTCCAGAAAATCCGTAAAGACAGCATCAATAAATTCTCTGGTCGTTGGTCTGTGGGCGTCTCTTGCCGCACGCACAATTTCCATAGCAGTTTTCTGCGTTGCCTTAGCTGCTGTATTCTCTGTACTGTTTTCCTGAGACTTACCATTTTCCAATAAAGCTGCTGTATTTTCTGTTTTCTGTTCTTGTCCATTGACTGGCTGTGCACTCTCTAGCAGTCTTGCCAGAGTATCCTTCATCGCCCGTCTGTTTACAATCGCATCTACAAAACCATGCTCCAACTGAAACTGGGCACACTGGAAGCCCTTAGGCAGTTCTTCCTTAATGGTATCCCGGATTACACGCTGTCCGGCAAAGCCAATCATTGCTCCCGGTTCTGCCAGAATCACGTCACCCAACATGGCAAAGCTGGCTGTAACACCACCATAGGTAGGGTCCGTTAATACTGTAATATAGAATAGTCCTGCTTCGCTGTGACGTTTAATTGCTGCGGATACCTTCGCCATCTGCATTAGGGAAATAATTCCCTCCTGCATTCTGGCCCCACCAGAAACAGTGAAGATAATAATAGGCAGTCTGTGGTTAGTTGCATATTCCACTGCTCTTGTAATCTTCTCACCAACAACAGAGCCCATGCTTCCCATCATAAAATTAGAATCCTGAATGGCAATAACCGTTTTCAAGCCATGAATCGTACAGGTTCCGGTTACAACGCCTTCCTTCAGATTTGCCTTTTCCTGGGCACGCTTTACCACCTTCTCATAACCGTTATATTCCATAGGATTTTTAGATGTCATATTGGAATCCAACTGGGCAAAAGAGCCTTCATCACAGGTTACTGCAATTCTTGCTTCCCAGCCTAAACGGAAATGGTGTCCGCATTTGGGACAGATTTCATAGGCATCCATTTCTTTTCTGTAAATTGTAGTTTTACAATGCTTACACTGTACCCACATACCGTCTGGAATAGCCGGTCCATTGGTTGTGCTGTCTGTGGGTATAATGTGCTTGCTCACTGAAACATAGCTTTTTTTCTTAAATAAATTCATGACACGCCTGCTCCATTATGCTTTAATAATTTCTTTTTCCAAGAAAGAGGTATCAAACTCACCCTTCTGATATCCAGGATGCTCCAGAATCGTTTCTTGGAACTCAATATTCGTTTCAATTCCTTCTATAACAAACTCATGCAATGCCCGCCGCATTTTTGCAATGGCTTCTTCTCTTGTATTACCATGCGTAATGACCTTAGCAATCATGGAATCATAAAATGGCGGAATCTCATAGCTTGCGTAAACTGCACTATCTACCCGAAGTCCCATGCAGCCTCCCGGCATAAGCAGATACTCGATTTTACCAGGGCAAGGAGCGAAGTTCCGGCTAGGATTCTCTGCATTAATACGACACTCAATGGCGTGTCCCTTCTGCACAACATCTTCCTGCTTATAAGATAAGGGTTCTCCTGCTGCAATGCGAATCTGTTCCTTAATAATATCAATTCCTGTTACCATTTCTGTAACCGGGTGTTCCACCTGAACACGGGTATTCATTTCCATGAAATAAAACTTTCCAGATTTATCGTACAGAAATTCTATGGTTCCGGCATTTTCATAATGTACTGCCTGTGCTGCCCGGACTGCTGCCTGACACATGGCTTCTCTTGTCTTGCTGTCTAGTGCAGGAGACGGACATTCCTCTAATACCTTCTGATTCTTTCTCTGTAAAGAGCAGTCACGCTCTCCTAAGGAAATCACATTACCATACTGGTCTCCCAGAATCTGTACTTCTATATGTCTGGCATTCTCCACCAGCTTCTCCATATACATGGAGCCATCATTAAAGGCTGACTTGGCTTCACTCTGGGCAGATAAGAATGCGCCCTCCAGCTCGTCCTTCTGTCTTACAATACGAATTCCTTTACCGCCGCCTCCGGCAGAAGCCTTCACAATTACAGGATATCCCAGCTTATCTGCCAGTTCGTAGGCTGCTTCCACAGATTCTACGACACCATCGCTACCGGGAATTACCGGCACATTGGCACCAATCATGGTAGCACGCGCATTGGATTTATTTCCTAATGCATCAATGGTCTCCGGCTTAGGACCAATAAATTTAATATTGCATTCTTCACACATAGCTGCGAAGGTACTGTTTTCTGACAGGAATCCGAAGCCCGGATGAATGGCTGTAGCCTGTGTCTTAACCGCTGTTTCAATAATGCTTTGCATATTGTTATAGCTTAAAGCAACCTTAGCCGGACCAATACACACTGCTTCATCTGCCAACTGGGTATGTAATGCTTCTCTGTCCACATCGGAATAAACTGCAACGGTGCGGATACCCATTTCTCTACATGCCCGAATGATGCGGACAGCGATTTCACCTCGATTTGCAATTAATATCTTCTGAAACATAACTAATCTCCAATCGCAAATGTAATTTCGCACCTGCAGGCTACCTTATCCCCTACATATGCCACTGCGTTACCAACACCAATAGGACCACGCATCTTCGTCATTTCCACTTCTAAACGTAACACGTCTCCCGGTTCTACGACCTTTTTAAATCTACAGTTATTAATGCCGCCAAAATAACCGATTTTTCCTTTATTTTCCGGCAGGGACAGTGCCACGATACAGCCTGCCTGTGCCAATGCCTCTACAATCAGAACACCAGGCATAACCGGGTGTCCCGGAAAATGTCCCTGAAAATAAGGTTCATTCATTGTTACATTTTTATATGCTACGATCCGCTTTCCCGGCTCCATTTCTTCTACATAATCTACTAACAGGAAAGGATTCCGGTGTGGTAAGATTTCCATGATTTCTCTTGTATTCATTAACATAAGATAGGCTCCTTTCTTACTACTTAGCTGAGATTAAGAATAATGGCTGTCCGTATTCTACCATCTGCTGGTCTTCAGCCATTACCTTTAATACGGTTCCATCATATTCGCTTGTAATCTCATTCATAAACTTCATAGCTTCCACGATACAAAGCACATCACCCTTCTTCACTGTATCACCTACAGAAACAAAAGGTGGCTGCTCCGGTGTAGGACTTGCATAGAAGGTTCCCACAATCGGGCAGGTTACCACTTGGCCTTCTAACTCCTCTGCCGCCGGTTCCTCCGGCTGTGCTGTAGGCTGTGCCACAGGCTGTACCGCTACGGGCTGTACTGCTACCGGCTGTACGACTGTGGGCTGCACGCCGCCTTCTACTGCTGCCTTATTTGCTCCACCACGTTCAATGGCTACGCTCACTCCATCAATAGACAGCGAAAAGCTTGAGAAATCTGTTCCCTCTATAATACCAATTAATTCTTTTACCTGATTATAATCCATGATTTACCTCCATATTTGGACGACTTATGCCCAC
Organism: uncultured Lachnospiraceae bacterium; assembly: GCA_964562495.1. Taxonomy (GTDB): domain Bacteria; phylum Bacillota; class Clostridia; order Lachnospirales; family Lachnospiraceae; genus CANQSA01. The sequence goes on from CAZLTS010000047.1 coordinate 4,985, forward strand.
TTTTTAAAGCAAAGCACGCCGTTGTGTCCGCCAAAGCCTAAGGAATTAGACAGTGCATAAGTAATCTCTGCCTCTCTTCCCTGATTTGCCACGTAATCTAAATCACAATCCTCTGCCGGATTCTTTAAATTGATTGTTGGTGGTAAGAAGCCTTCCTCTAATGCCTTCACACAGGCAATCGCTTCAATGGCACCAGCTGCACCCAGTAAATGTCCTGTCATAGACTTGGTAGAGCTTACCGGTGTATGATATGCTTCCTCACCTAATGCTACTTTAATTGCCTTCGTTTCGCCACTGTCATTAGCACCTGTGCTGGTACCATGTGCATTGATATAACCAACTTCCTTCGCTGTAATGCCAGCCTCTTCCATAGCCTGCTTAATCGCACCTGCTGCACCGGCACCTTCCGGATCCGGGCTTGTCATATGGTAAGCGTCACAGGTAGCACCAAAGCCTACAACCTCAGCATAAATGTGTGCACCTCTTGCCTTAGCATGCTCTAATTCCTCTAGCACTAAGATACCAGAACCATCACCCATAACGAAGCCATCTCTATCCTTATCAAAAGGCTTACATGCGTCCTTCGGATCTGGATTGGTGCTTAATGCCTTTAAGTTAGCAAATCCGGCAATACCGATTTCACAAATAGATGCCTCTGCACCACCTGCGAAACAAGCGTCCAGATAACCATGCTTAATATTACGGAATGCATCACCAATAGAATGGGTTCCTGAGGAACATGCTGTTACAATATTCTGGCAATTACCCTTCGCACCCAGACGAATAGCAACCATACCTGCTGCCATATTACTGATTGCCATAGGAATAAATAATGGAGCAACTCTGGCAGGTCCACGCTCTGTCAGCTTCTGTACATTATCCTGAATAGTCATAAGACCACCAATACCAGAGCCAATCATGACACCAACTCGCTGTGCATCCTCTTCTTCCATGTTAAGACCACTGTCCTTGTATGCCTGCAGCGCTGCTGCAATGGCATAAATGGTAAATAAATCATTACGCTTTAATTCCTTTTTCTCAACATACAGTTCTGGATCAAAATCCTTTACCTCAGCACCAATCTTTACCTTAAACTCTGATGCATCAAATTTCTTAATAAAATCTATACCACAAACACCATTTTTCAGTCCTTCCCAGTAAGTCTCTACTGTGCTGCCCAGTGGTGTAATTGCGCCTAATCCTGTAATAACAACTCTTCTATCCATGTGTAACCTCTCTTCCTAGCAGACCATACCGCCGTCTACATTTAATACCTGGCCTGTTATGTATTTATTGGTTGCCAAAAATACTGCTGCTCTTGCCACGTCCTCAGCCTGTCCAAACTGCTTTAATGGAATGGCATTTTTCATAGCGTCTTTTACGCCATCACTTAACACATCTGTCATATCTGTTTCAATAAATCCCGGTGCAATGGCATTACAGGTAATGCCTCTGCTTGCTAACTCTTTGGCAGTTGCTTTCGTCAGTCCCAGCACGCCTGCCTTAGATGCTGCATAATTTACCTGCCCCGGATTTCCCATTTCACCAACTACGGAGGACATATTAATAATCGCACCGCTTTTCTGCTTTAACATAATCTTGCTGGCATGCTTTACCATATTGAAGGTTCCTTTTAAATTAACGGAAATTACATCATCAAAAGCTTTCTCATCCATGCGCATCAACAAGGTATCTCTTGTAATTCCTGCATTATTTACCACAACATCTACGCTGCCAAAGGTTTCCTTGGCTGTTTCAATTAACTGCTGTGCCTGTGCGAAATCACTGACATCACCCTGCACTGCCAAACACTTTACACCGTAGCCTTCAATCTCTGCAATCACATCATCTGCCACTGTACTTCTATAGTTTAATACAATGTTGGCACCTGCCTTAGCAAACTCTACAGCAATCGCCTTGCCAATTCCCTTGGCTGCACCGGTGACAATCACCGTTTTATTCTTTAAATCCATTACCTGCATACTATCTCCATTCCGCAGACGCTTGTCGTCGAGGAGCTCACGAGAAAGCTGCGTAT
>CAZLTS010000048.1:0-6860 GCA_964562495.1 uncultured Lachnospiraceae bacterium
GCAATCCATTAAAGGATCAGAAAAGCTGCCCAGATGTCCAGATGCAACCCAAGTCTGAGGATTCATTAAAATCGCACAGTCTACACCTACATTGTAAGGATTCTCCTGAATAAACTTAGACCACCATGCCTTCTTAACATTGTTCTTAAGCTCAACACCTAAATTACCATAATCCCATGTATTTGCCAAACCTCCGTAAATTTCAGACCCTGGATATACAAAACCTCTCGCCTTTGCCAATGCAACAATTTTCTCCATCGTCTTCTCTACTGCCATTTTTATTCGTCCTCCTTAGCCTGTGCTTCTTTATAAAAAATATAATTTACGGTATCAGCTACTGTTACTGCTGCTCCCGTATCTATGGTAACGCCATCTGAAACATACAGAATATCCTGTTCCAACATAACCTTACATGCTTCATTGGTTACAACTACCCGAATGTCCTCATCTTCTTGCAATGTGGCTGCTTCTACAGTTTCATCACTGCCTGCTTTCGCATAGGTTCCCTTTAGCTTATAGCCTGCCTTCTTTGCCTGCTTTACAGTTCCCTGAAACAAAATAACATCATCACTTGTTACATAGGTTTCATTATAATCCTCGTAAGCCTGCGTAGAGGCATACTGCAACGTAACTGCCACCTTCCCATTTGCTAAAGAAATGTCCTGTAAAGTAACCAGCTGCTCTGACTGATTCACCTCTGCCAACTCAGTTTCGATGTCTGCCTTCAAATCATCCTTACTGTAGGTTGCTTCGTCAAACTGCTCTACCATACGGTCTGTCACTGTGCCATCATTCTTCACAGTTAAAAGATGTTCCCCCGCTTCTACGGAAACAACCGGCGTTTCGGTTTCCTCGGGTTGTTCATCCTTCTCACAACCAAAGGCAAACACTGCACTGGAAGCCAGCACACACATTAGCGCTGTCCATTTTTTCATATGCTTCATTGGTATTTCCTTTCTATACATTAAACTAATGCTTATTCTACCTAATCTTTCCTCGTTTTTCAACTTATTTTCGTATTTTTTTAGGATTCCGTCAAGGTACTTAACACATCTAAGCTATGAAAGCTCTTATTCACATACTTATACATCAGCCCCTTTACCACTCGTTCCAGTTGTGAAAACACCTCATCTTTAACCTGAAATGAAAATAGCTTTTCGATGGGCTGCCCTATAATGTACTGAAGGGTGTACACAGTAGAATCCAAAAGCTTCCAGGAAGTTCCCGAAACACCCTTACATTGCTCGCAAAAAATCCCATTTTGCTTCTCAGCGTACCAGTATAACTGTTTCCCGTTCCCACAATGTCTGCATGAAAAGAAATCCGGATACATGCCTTGAAACACTAATGTTTTTAATTCATATACCCGTCGTATTAAGGCAGGCGGTACCGTTCCCTTTTCTAATGCACGTAAGGCTGCATAAAGAAGATTCAAGGTATCCTTTCCATCTATTCCCTCTCTGGCAAAATAATCTGCCAGCTCCAGAAAATAAAAACCGTAGTAGGTCTTAACAATATCCTGAGTTAACTCCAGAAAATATTCTGAGATAGAAATACCTGTTAATCCATAGCTGCTACGGGAAGCATATACAGTAAAGGTACCGAAGCAAAAGGGCTGGGTGCCTGCCAGATAAGGACTGCTTTGCCGTCTGGCACCTTTGGCAAAAACGGTAATCTTCCCCTTTTCCCGAGTGAGAAGCACCAGCCGTTTATCAAATTCTCCTATAGGCATGGCAGAAATCACCATTCCCCTTACCTCAATTTGATTCATCTTTGCTTACATATCCTCTTTCTTTTCCTGATAGCCGAAGTTACTTAACAGAAAATCACTGTCTCGCCATTCCTTCTTTACCTTCACCCACAGCTTCAGATTCACCTGACATTCCACAAGTCGCTCAATCTCATATCTGGCGTTACTGCCAATCTTCTTAAGCATAGAACCTTGTTTTCCTATGATGATTCCCTTATGGGAATCCCGTTCACAAATAATAGTAGCGTCAATATCATAAAAGCCGCCACCCTTTCTCTCCTTCATCTGGTCAATCACAACTGCAATTCCATGGGGAATCTCATCCTCCAGTGCGTGTAATGCCTTCTCTCGGATAATCTCTGCCACAATCTGGCGAACGGGCTGGTCTGTAACCGTATCTTCGTCATAATACTGTGGGCCATAGGGCAGATATTTAAAAATACAATCTATAATAGAAAATGTATTCTGTCCTCGAATGGCCGATGTAGGAACAATCTCATCAAAAGGGTACAGCTTCTCATAGGCTGTAATTGCTTCTGCCACCTGTTCCTTCTTTACCATATCTGTTTTATTAATCACAAGAATAACAGGAATACCCAATCCCTTTAGCTGCGTGGCAATATGCTGCTCTCCTGCTCCAATATAAGTAGTAGGCTCCACCAGCCACACAATTACATCTACTTCACTTAAAGTCTTATGGGCTACATTTACCATATACTGTCCCAGCTTATTCTTTGCCTTATGGATTCCCGGCGTGTCCAGGAAGATAATCTGTCCTTCCTTCGATGTATATACGGTCTGAATCCGATTTCTGGTTGTCTGTGGTTTATTGGAGGTTATGGCAATCTTCTGTCCAATCAGTCGATTCATCAATGTTGATTTGCCCACATTGGGACGTCCGATTAATGCAACAAAACCTGATTTAAAATTCATCTGTTCACTCATTAAAACACCTGCTTTACTTCTGTAAATAATTCTGCCTCTTTGGCAATCTTATTTTCATTTCCAATTACACAAATATGCTGCTGGGCCAGCACCTCCTCCAGCATCGGTGCCAATGCCTGCACATCTTTCACTGTCGTATGCAGCACCTGATATCGTTCCTTCTTAAGAAGCTCCTGGGTAATATGGCACATATATGCCGAATAGGAACGGCTGGCTCTGGAGGATGCCGTCAAAGGCGTATCCATCTCACTAATGGTGCCAATAATATATTTAACCATATCCCGGTCATCTGCCTGGAAGTTACGCAAATACTTCGGCACATTAGCATATACTTCTAAGGTTCTTGACAAATGGGGATCCCGGTAAGAGGTAAAATAGCAATCACCACTTCTGGCATACTGATTACCACAGCCATAGGCTCCGCCCTTTACACGAATCTCATTCCACAAATAATCATAGCTCATAATCAACCGTACTACCCGCATAGAACCATTGTACTCGTACCCTGCCTCACGATAGTTACCCGCCTGGGCTACATACTGCACCTGAGAAGATGTCTGGAATGCTTCCTTGTTCTCATGAACAGGGCAGTGAATACCACAAGCTGCAACTGGTTCTGTGTGCATAGCCTCCTTAAACGCACTAATATGCGGTTCCATAAGCTGATAACCTTCCTCCGTTGCACCATAGCTGATTAACAAATTCTCCGGTCTAAACACATAACGTTCTACCTGATGCAGCTTCTCTACTAACTCCCCATAGCGTTCCTCAAAATGCTCCTCTAAGTCTACCAAGAATAAATAGAAATCGATTCCCTTAATTCGTTCATTCATGGCTGCAATCTCTGAATAATAGGAAATTGCACGCATAGAGGCAGTGGTATTTCCCCGATTCGTCATCTGACTTTGCATTCTGGAACGTCCCTCTGATATGATTTCCATTAATCTGCGTTTGTTATCGTACTTCGTGTTGCAAATCATTTCCTTTGCCAGTGCAAACGCATAGGCGATATTTTCATAGGTGGCCTTAGCGCTGATTTCCATGGTCAGCTTCCACTCTTTGGGATTGCAGTTGTTCCGATAAACTGCATTATTCACACTCATACCACCAGTATAAATATTAATCTCATTATCTAACTGCTGATAGCTGTAATTCTCTGTATCCAGCATGCCGCAAAGTCCTGTATAAATGCCTAAATACGGAAATAATTCCGTTGGCAAATCCCGAATTATAAATGCCAGTCTTAAATAGCCAATGTCATTGGTAAAGAAATTATGGTGTACAACTGGCACGCCTGCAACCTGCTTTTCTGTAATATGAAAAGGCTCCGGTGTCTCCTTAATGTCGGATAAAGCAAGCAACGGAATACAGGAAATGGCCGCTTCGTCCTCCGGTGCTTCCTGATATGCCTTTAACGCCTTCGTTCTTCTTACAATTTCCTCCAGCTCTTCTTTTGTCATGGCCGCCTTTTTCAGACGCAGCTTCTCCTCCAGCTCTTGATCCTTCTTCGTAGTCAGTCCTGCACGAGGTACTGCAATAACAACTGACTTGTGCTGATTATTTAGAAAGCTCTCTGACAATAAGGCTTCAAAATAGCCGGCATCTATCTGTTCCTTTAAATATTCAAATACCGGATTGGTTTCCAAATGCAAAAATGGCTGTTTTTCATCATACAACCAACTGTGGAATACTTGCAGACAGAATAACAGTCCTTTGGGAAAATCACCAAAATCTGCTTCTCTGGTACGAAATTCAATGGTATTTAATCCAGCCTGCAAGGTTCGCTTATCAAAGCCTTCTATCACAAGCTTTGCCAGCGTTTTTTCAATAATAGCTTCAAATTCCTTCTTCTGTTCCGGGTTTGCCTTCTTAGCGACTATAGAAAAATAAGGCTGTTTTACACCGTAATGATACTCTCCATAGATGTCCTTACCAATTCCAGCATCTAACAATGCCTGCTTTAAAGGTGCCCCCGGCATATTTAGCAGAGCATGCTCTAGTACCTGAAACGCAATATACTGGTTGGCATCTTTATAGTCCCCCACTGCTACATTGTAAGATAAATAGGTGTTATCCTTCTCTGATTCATTCTGTCCGATGGAGTAGGCAATGGTTTTCTCAGATATAGCATTAAATGGCTCCTGCCATGCAATCTCAGAATCTACGGCAATCCGTTCAAAATGGGATAAATATGTTTTATCCAGCCAGTTTAGCTTCTCCACCATATCCATATCACCATACAAATAAATATAACTGTTGGCAGGGTGATAGTAGGTACGATGAAAATCAAGGAACTGTTCATAGGTTAAATCTGGAATATAATCCGGGTCACCACCGGATTCATTGGCGTAGGTGGTGTCCGGGAATAAAGCTGCAAAAATCTCCCGTTCCAGTACATCATCTGCTGAAGAAAATGCACCTTTCATTTCATTATATACAACACCATTTATGGTAAGGGGAGCATCCACATCCTCCATGGCATAGGTCCAACCCTCCTGACAGAAAATCTGCCACTTGTCATAAATGTTAGGATAGAATACCGCATCCATATACACGTGCATTAAATTCTGAAAATCCTGATCGTTACAGCTCGCTACCGGATACATAGTTTTATCTGGATATGTCATGGCATTTAAAAACGTATTTAACGAACCCTTTACCAACTCTACAAAAGGGTCCTTCAAAGGAAAATGCTTAGAGCCACACAGGGTACTATGCTCCATAATATGTGCTACTCCTGTATTATCCGGCGCCGGTGTACGAAAGGCGATATTAAATACCTTATTATTATCTTCTGTGGCAAGCAGCACAATATTGGCGCCAGACTTCTTGTGGCTCAATAAATATGCATCTGCATTGACCTCTTCTATTCTCTTTGACTGCAGCACTTCATAGGCTGTCAACACATCTAACCCAATTTGTTTCATTTCATTCTCCATTCATTCTTAACCTATTATACGTCATAACGCCCCTGCAAAAAGCAGAGGCGCTCCTTATTTCTTATTATAGCATAGCTTTGGAAAAATATACAAGTGCTAATCTAAATCCTCCCCATATAATTCACCAGTTATTGCGTAAAAATACAGTGGCGATTGCAATGCATCATTCTTTCGGTAAGTTACAATCCACATAGGCCATAGTACCTGTCTGCGTAGATTATTATTCTTCGTATCTGCATTCAGAAAATATCCTGTGTAGACCAGTTTTACTTCTGTAATTTCTATTTCGTGATTTTTATAGGTATCCATTAAGTAATTAACTGCGTTTTCCAGTACAGTCTCTACCGAGACCACCTGAATCTCATTACGCTTATCTCCTTGTACATAAGTGCATGTATATTCCACTGACACAAATCCATCCTTCGTATACAGGAACATAACATAACCCTCCCGTGTTAATGCACTGGTAACCTGCGTACCTAAGTCTTCCAAGTCAACTGCACCCTCTTCAAAGGTATCTCCCTCTTGAGCATTCTGCCCAGGAGCAGGTTCTGTTGCAAATCCATCTACTCCAAAATCAATACGTACAAGGTACGCATAGGTATCCTCCGGCAGAACCTTCAGTGGCTTCTCGGAATTTGACAGCACTTCTCCACTTGCCAATTTCTCATTTAACTGTTTACATGTATCTTCGTACAACACACCATAGCTGTATTCATCTGATAAGTCGGCAGGTAACTGTTCTCCATACTTTTCTTTAAACTTGGTAACCACTTCATCAATTGTGCCTAATGCCTTTACACAGTTATTACTGGCTGCCGGCAGCACACTGGTTGGGTTATATGTAAGTGAAGTATACCCATTCACTCCATCATAAAACAAATTCCACAAAGCATCTACATAAGGCTGCAGTTTATTCGTCTGTTCCCCATTGTCTGGTACCAGTGTGTCGTTTTGAAATTGATTACTGGCATAATAAATAGACAGTGCATCCTTATATTTCTCTTTCGGTGTAATCACTGCATCTACTGTGAGATTTTTGGACACATGAAGTGAAATAGTATCCCGGCTCTTTTCACTTAACTGTGTCTTTAACTCCTCATTGCTGCCATCAACAGAAAAACTGGTTTCCTCCTGTTTTGTTACCTCTTGGGTTGCATTTGCATTGGCAGTAGTTTCTGCTTTATCATCGTCATTACAACCTGTTAGCATACACACAAATAGAA
>CAZLTS010000049.1:0-6859 GCA_964562495.1 uncultured Lachnospiraceae bacterium
TTTTTCTCTTCAAAGAATCGAAACATCTGATCCACAATCTCCTGCGTCGGATAATTAGAATAAAAACCGGTCAGATATACGCCGTTTGGTATGTCCTTAATTGGGTCAAATCCATTTAAGGCATATACTCCGCCAAGAATACCTGTGTCACACACGATTGCACCTTTTTTTACTGTGGTCAGTGTATCCTTTAAACTGCGGGGGCCTACCAGATCCAGTGCTTTTGTCACTCCTTGAATTTTTCCAGTAAGTATTCCGGTATCAAGAATCTGCTCATCCGCTGCTTCAAGCAGCTTTATTTTCTCAGTCCTATGGGTTGTTGCCACCACTCTGCATCCAAGTGCCTTTGCAATCTGGATTGCAGCATACCCCAGTGCACAGGTCGCACCACGGACAAGCAATACATCATCTGCATTCAAATTCAGACATTCAAACAGGGAACCCCATGCTGTAAAATAAGTCTCCGGTACAGCAGCTATTTCGCTCCACGCCAGAGTACTTTCTATCGAAAAAACATGATTCATGGGAAGAAGGGCATATTCCGCATAGCTTCCGGGGAAGCTGCGTCCCATGCCACCCATCATGGCAATTACCTTCTGTCCTTTTGTAAAGCTACTGTCTGAAGGGTCTGCAATCTCGCCTGCACATTCAATTCCGGGAATGACAGGCTTTCTAATATAATTCGCCTCAATTTCTGACTCCCGCAAAATCTGTTCCGAATGATTCATGCCAAATGCCTTAATTTTTACCAGTACCCATCCGGGACGAACCTTAGGGATTGCCACTTCGGACAGAACAATATCTTTTGCGTATGTTACTTTATTAAGCACAACTGCTTTCATTGTATTCTCCATAAATGTCCTCCATTCCTATACCATTTTTTTCTGTAAGTATCATACTTGGAACTTCTGGGAAGTTGTGTTATGATAGTAGCAAATACGAAATGGGGTGATACACGTGAAAAAAAGACTGGAAAACTATATTAAGTTCATAGAATCCATAGTACAGTCCGGATTATCTGCAGACAAGAAAGAAACATTTTTAAAAGAAATGTTAATCCAAATCGGTTTCTTTCAGCACGAACGGTTGATTCACTTAATTGTGACAATTACCTTTGCACTTTTAACCATGTTATCGTTAATTGGGTGTTTTATTTGTGACACTGTTGCCTACTTCATCTTAACCATACTGTTTTTAGTGCTTCTGATTCCCTATATCAGACACTACTACATATTAGAAAATGGTGTCCAGAAGCTATACCGCTTATACGATACGCTGAATCAGTAACTTAAGTCCATGACCACACTTATGAAACAGCCACCGCACAGGATAAGTGCCTAACCAGAACGTAACGTAAGTACGATAGCTTAAATCGTGTACCTGATGCTGGCTACCCTTACGTTCAAAGCGGCACACTCTGCCAATCAATGTTTCGTAGTGCTGCGGCATATCATTGTAGCAATGATGGTCCCCTCTGGTTACAAACACATCTGGTGTCAGCTTCACAATCCGATGCAACACAAACTGTCCGCCTGGGGTGCGATAAAATACTACATCCCGTCTGCGGACTGTTTCTTTTGTAACCTTTTCCAAATAAACCTGATCCCCTCCATGCTCCAACATTGGACGCATACTAATACCATAAGGAGTAAACGCCACCTTGACGCCCTGGTTTAGTTGTTCCTCCATAATGGGCAGGAGTTCTTCCATTCTCACTGACTGCTTCACACTGTTCCTCCACGCGAATATGCCATTACACAAGCAAGTCTGCCGTAGCAATCTTATGAATAAAATTACCAACATCCTGCTTGGCCTGTTCCCCCGTTACATCATAGGTATCTAACAGAAGCTGGACCAAGTCATCCTCTGTACAGCCCTTCTGCAACTGACGAAACAATAGCATTCCTGATTCATTAATGTGCATCATACCATTAAAGGATACTACTTCTGCACCAACAGGAACCACCACATACTGCTCTGCTATTTCTCTTACCATAAAACCATCTTTAATTTTCATACCTTTCCTCCAATACTATTTTCTATTTTTGATTTACTGCCCTCCACGCCATAAGAACTGCCTCATCACTTATGGTACAGTCCATGTGGTAAATAGGATATTGTCCAATCACCCCGTCCAACATGGACAGCAGGTAACCCATTTCCACACCTGTCAGATTCCGCTGTGTCTGTTCAAAGATTGCCGTAAAGGCCTCCTTCGCATCTAACTGCCGGATTTTGTTTTCTGGTGCCTGTCCCAAAAACACAATTCCGGCTACCGGAACCTTTGCATTTACATTTTGATTGGTTTTCCCACTCCAAGGGGTACCATACGCATACAACCGACCATCTACGAAACGGATTGCCGGCTTATCCTCATTTAATATATAGGCGTCTGCGCCAAAATGTTTAACCCACAGGGCTGTGTGGGTAGATTTGCCGGCGCCGCTTTTCCCTGAGAATAAATACGCTTTTCCATCAACCACTACAGCAGACGCATGTAGAAGCATACCGGAATACTTAAGCAGCTGCCTGTAATAGGACGCACCCATTAGCATATATTCCACTTCATCCCTTTGTTTTTCCACAGACCAGTCTACAATCAGCGGACTGTCTTTTCCTTCAAACCGATAGGCCTCTATGTCATCAAAGGGAACGGTAATATCAATATCCCCTTCGCCACAGGGATTTTGGTCTCTATATTTTTCCAATTGTTCCTGACACCGGGGATATTGGGGCTTAGCCTCCACCTGCACTTCTCCTATAACATATCTCATCTTCTTCTCCATTCCGCTTTGCAGACGCTAATTGTCACTTGATATAACAACCGGATATCCGGTTTCATAAGGCTTTATCATAGCCGGATGCTTCTTTGCTTCTTCAAAGATTCTATTCCCTAAGCCCTTATTTAAGAACGCCTGCAGTTTCTGGATATCCTGCTTTCCCAGTGCTGGGCAAAGGGCTGCAATGGTAATCACCAGCTTGTCCTCCTGCTTCATAATCCGAAATGGCCAGATTTTACAGTCAAAGGGCTTATCTTCCCCTAGTTTACATCCAGTATGTCTGTCTAATACCGGGCAGAAAATAATTTCCTCCTCTTCTGGAAATTCCATAGAGAAAGTGTATGCCTCTTTTTCTGCCGGTTTAACCATTACCTGCGAAAACCTTTCCTTTAGTATCTGCTTGGTTTCTTCAAAAAACAAGGGTGTCTCCCACACGTCTTCTCTTGTGAAGCTGCAGCAAATCTGACAGTTTCCACAGGTTTCGTGACTTAATATCTCTGACAGCATTATCCCAACACCTCTTTTGCAATATCTACAGACTGCTTGGCATCCTTAGAATAATAATCTGCGCCAATCTGCTTCGCATACTCCGGTGTCAGAACTGCACCACCTACCATAACCTTACAATCACAGTGATTTTCCCGAAGCAGAGCAATTGTTTTCTCCATAGATACCAGTGTTGTTGTCATTAATGCTGACAATCCAACCAGCTTGACATTCTCCTTCTGAACAGCTTCCACAACTGCTTCATAAGGCACATCTTTTCCCAGATCGATTACCTGATAACCGTAATTTTCCAGAAGCACCTTCACAATATTCTTACCAATATCATGAATATCTCCCTTCACCGTAGCGATTACGATCTTACCCTTCTGAATGGGTGCTGCATTATTATTTACCAAATAAGTTTTAATCTCTGCAAAGGCTGCCTTCGCCACTTCTGCAGATAAAATCAGCTGCGGCAGAAATACGGTACCTGCCTCGAACCGCTTACCTACCTCATCCAATGCTGGAATCAACATCTCGTTAATAATCTCCATAGCATCGGTTGTTTTCAGCATTTCCCTTGTTATGGCAGAGCCTTCTTCCTTTAATCCATTATAGATTGCATAGAAGATATCTTTGGTTTCTCCCTGTGCAGCAGTGGAGCCACCGGCAGGTACATTTTTCTCTACCACAGTACTGGTCATGCTTACGTTACTATAATTGGCAATATAATCTCTTGCGTCTTTGTCAATATTGGTAAGCAATCTATAGCTTCTTACTGCTCCCATCATAGATACCACATTGGGATTGATAATAGGAAGATCTAAGCCTTGTGTCATAGCCATCATCAGGAAGTTGTGATTCACCATTTCCCGGTTAGGCAGTCCAAAGGAAATATTGGATACGCCTAACACAGTCTTTAATCCCAGTTCTTCCTTTACTCTATGCAATGCCTTCACAGTTTCCATGCACGCTGCCTGTTCTGCAGATACCGTCAGCGTCAGACAGTCAATAAATACGTCCTCTTTCGGAATTCCAATGGCTAGTGCGGCATCTAAAATACGTTTCGCAATGGCAAATCGTTCTTCTGCAGACTTAGGAATACCATTTTCATCCAGCGTCAAGCCTACCACTGCTGCACCATACTTTTTAACAAGAGGAAGCACAGTTTCAATAGACTTCTGTTCTCCATTTACAGAGTTTACAATGGGCTTGCCGTTGTAGCAGCGTAGTGCTGCTTCTAATACCTCTGGAATAGTGGAATCAATCTGCAATGGAACATCTAAAATTCCCTGTAGCTGCGTTACAGTTTCTACCATCATAGCACGCTCATCAATGCCCGGCAGCCCTACATTTACGTCCAGAATTTCTGCACCGCCCTTTACCTGTTCAATCCCTTGGTTTAAAATGTAACCAATATCATGATTTTGCAGTGCTTCTTTAAACCGTTTCTTTCCTGTTGGATTAATACGCTCGCCAATAACACGAGGACCGTCTATCACTACTGTCTTAGAAGGGGAACAAATCGCCGCCTGACATATCGGGTGATTTGGTACGTAATGCTCCTCCTTTAACGCATCTGTTAAGGCTTTAATATAAGCTGGCGTTGTACCACAGCAGCCACCAAATATTTTAACTCCCAGTGGAATACATTCCTTCATATACTGGGCAAACTCTTCCGGTGTTACATCATAGTGATTGGTTACCGGATCCGGCAATCCTGCGTTTGGCTTTAAAATCATAGGAATCTTAACCCATTTTGCCAACTCCTCTACAATAGGATACATTTCCTTAGGTCCTAAAGAGCAGTTAAGTCCAATGGCATCTGCCCCTAACCCCTGCAGTGTCAGTGCCATAGAAGAAACGGACACGCCGGTAAAGGTACGATGATTTTGTTCAAAGGTCATGGTGCAAAGTACAGGCTTGTCTGAATTTTCCTTCGCTGCCAGTAAGGCTGCTTTCGTCTCTAACAGATCGGTCATGGTTTCAATGACAATCAGATCTGCTTCCTTACCTGCTAGCACCTCCTGTTTAAACATATCATAGGCTTCTTCAAAGGATAAATTACCAGAAGGAACAAGCATCTGGCCGATAGGTCCTATATCCAGTGCTACCAGACAGTCTGTTCCTGCACAAGCTGTTTTGGCATTTTCAATTGCTTTTTCAATTAAGTAATCTGCTTCATACTGGCTATCCGCCATTTTATAGCGGTTAGCACCGAAGGTATTGGCATATATAATCTGGCTGCCTGCTGCAATATACTGTTTATGAATGTCTACTAACAGCTCCGGATGGGTAACAGAGAATTCCTCTGGGATTCCCCCCAGAGGCAAGCCTGCTGCCTGCAGCATAGTTCCCATAGCACCGTCTAATATAACAAATTCGTTTTCTAATAATTTATGAAACACAACGTTCACCTCGTTTCCGGAACATGCACTGATTTCTTAGATTACAGCTTCCACAGCCTCGTTTTCCTTTGGAAACCGGCTCACTTGAAAGTCCGATACAGCATGTAACCGTTTTTCTTGGAATTAAAATATTACTGTCTGTCAGCGTAACACCTAACTGTCTTCCCGCATCTGTCAGTCTTAAAAATGTGCTTTGGTAGCTAAGGGGAAAGTCTCCATATCCCACACCAAAGCGCCACGTCATATACTGTTTTGGCATCTGCCCATGGATATACTGTTCTGCCTGCTCGCACACTTGCTCTACTGCAACAGAAGCCATAGTATCCAAAATCAGGGCATCACTCATGTCTGTAAGTTCTGCCTGACGAATCAGTCGATCCATAGCTGCACCTATAGTAGCACATAGCAGAATGGTATGACTGCAGCCTTTCACATGCTCGGCTGCATCATTTCCTGGCAGCTTCAATACCTCTGTTGGAAATACCTTATAAGTAAATGCAGCCTTGGCATGCTGTAAAATAGCTTCTTCACACTGTTTCATTTTATCAAGAATAAGAGGGGCAGGTTCTGCCTGTCCCATTCCCATATAACGCAAGGCTTCTTTATAGTCTAAGGGTTGTAATGTTACATTCACGTTTTAATTCTCCGGTTTTCTTTTACTTATCATTTCTATGTAGGAAAAGGTTACCTACACCTTCTGTAATCCTTCTGGCAACATAAGCATTGTTCATAGTATACAAATGGATACCATTAACGCCATTTGATAATAAATCAACAATCTGGTCAATTGCATAAGCAATACCTGCATCCCGTAATGCTTCCGGATTATTCTCATAGCGCTGCAGCATCTTTGTAAACTTCCGAGGAAGAGATGCACCACACATAGATACCATACGTTCAATCTGACTCTTGCTTGTAACCGGCATAATACCTGCTTCAATAGGCACGTCAATTCCTACCATTCTCGCTTTATCTAAGAAATCGTAGAAATAAGCATTGTCAAAGAATAGCTGGGATAATAAATGTTCTGCTCCTGCATCTACCTTTTTCTTTAGATTTAACACATCTGTTACAACAGAGGTTGCTGCCACGTGACCCTCTGGATAGCAGGCACCAGATACGTTAAAATCACCATGTGCCTTAATGTAGCTTACTAAATCAGAAGCATATTCAAAATCCTTAGTG
>CAZLTS010000050.1:0-6825 GCA_964562495.1 uncultured Lachnospiraceae bacterium
TTCTCACCGCCATGGCATTTATTCGTCATAGAGCAACCATTGACAGATTGTTACATGGTACAGAACGTAAAATAGGACAGAAAAAGGAGGAATTATAAATGGCAAAGATTACATTACTTGGAGGCGGCGGTTGGAGCATCGCCCTGTCTTGTGTACTTTCTGATAATGGACATGAAGTTACAATGTGGTCCGGAGTAGCGAAGGAAGCGGATATGCTTGCGCATAATAGAGAAAACGAAAAAAGTCTGCCGGGTGTAAAAATCGGTGATTCCGTCTTGGTTACGACAGATATCAAAGAAGCTGTTACAGGTTCAGAAGCCATTATTATGGCAACAGCTTCATCTTATGTAAGACAGACTGCACACCAGATGATTCCTTATGTGAAAGCAGGACAGATAGTTGTAAATGTGGCAAAGGGAATTGAGGAAGAATCCTTAATGACTATGACAGATATTATAGCAGATGAACTGCCTAATGTAGATACAGCAGTATTATCCGGTCCAAGCCATGCAGAAGAGGTAGGAAAACGTATGCCTACCTGTGTTGTTGTAGGTGCTAAGAAAAAGGCAGTAGCAGAGTATGTGCAGGAGCTTTTTTCCAATCCGGTATTTCGGGTATATACAAGCCCTGATGTGTTAGGTATTGAAATTGGTGGCTCTTTAAAAAATGTGATTGCCTTAGCGGCTGGTATTGCCGATGGTCTAGGCTATGGAGATAATACAAAGGCAGCGTTAATTACCCGAGGTATTAAGGAAATTGGCCGTCTTGGTGATGCTATGGGTGCAAATATGTTAACCTTTGCTGGCTTATCCGGTATTGGTGATCTAATTGTTACCTGTGCCAGCATGCATTCCAGAAACAGACGTGCAGGAATTCTTATGGGACAGGGAAAGTCCATGGCAGAAGCCATGGAAGAAGTCAATATGGTTGTAGAAGGGGTGTTCTGTGCTAAAGCAGCATGGAAGATGGCACAAAAATATAATGTGCAGATGCCCATTATTGAACAGGTAAATCATGTGCTGTTTGATAATAAGAGTGCCCAGGAAGCATTGGTTGATTTAATGGTTCGTGATAAGACGTCTGAGAATTCCAATCTGCCCTGGAGTGAATAATAAGATTGATCGATGCATGAAGGAGTTAGTAGTACATGCAAGAACAGTTAAAAGATAATGTAAAGAAAAAAGTAAATAATACTGTGGAAAAAGGACGAGATGTAAAGGTTAAAGTCGGCGCCACCGTAAAACGAGGCAAAAAGGGCTTTTTCTCTATTGTGTTTAGCCGTTTTGGTATTGTACTTCTTTTGTTGGCAATTCAGTTTGTATTTGTATTTTACTGGTTGTTTCAGCTAAGAGATTACAGCTTGTATGTTTATTTTGGCTCTGTATTTATCTCGTTACTGGTAGTTATTAAATTATTAAATACTTATGATAATCCAATCTATACGACGGCATGGATCATTCCTATTTTAATCCTCCCGGTGTTTGGTGTTACATTTTATATTTTCATACAGTTTAAGTTTGGAACCAGGCCCATTGCCTGGGGACTGCAGCGTACCATACGGGAAACAGCTCCATTGTTAAAAACAGACCGGAGGCTTTATCGTAGGCTTGAGACTGCAGATTACGATGTGGCAGGCTTGTCACGATATGTAGAGCGATATGGAGGATATCCAACAGATACCAATACTGCAGTTACTTATTTCCCGGATGGAATGGCTAAGTTTAAACAGTTACTAATTGAGCTGGAAAAAGCTGAAAAATTCATCTTTATGGAGTATTTTATTGTAGAAGAAGGCTATATGTGGGATACCATATTGGAGATATTAGAGCGAAAGGTTGCAGAAGGAGTAGAGGTTCGATTTATGTATGATGGTACCTGCTCCTTAATGAAACTGCCCTTTAAGTATATCGAGAAGCTGCGTGCTAAGGGTCTGCAGGCAAAGATTTTCTCTAAGGTTTATCCTGCAGTTTCTACCAGAAAGAACAGCCGGGATCATAGAAAGATTACGGTCATTGAAGGTAAAGTTGCCTTCACCGGTGGTGTGAATCTGGCGGATGAATATATTAACTATGTGGAACGGTTTGGTTATTGGAAGGATGCGGCAGTAATGCTTCGTGGCGATGCAGTTCGAAGCTTTACCTTGATGTTTTTGCAGATGTGGAATATTTTTGAACGGCCCAATCAGGAGTATGAGAAATATCTGGTGAAGCAGCCGCCGATTCCAGAGGCAGATGGTTTTGTTATGGGATATGGGGATTCCCCTTTAGATAATGAAAATGTAGGGGAAAAGGTATATCTTAATATGATTCACAGTGCCAAACGGTATGTTCATATTATGACACCTTATCTGGTGTTGGATTACGAAATGCAGCAATGTCTGGAATTCGTTGCAAAGCGTGGCGTAGAGGTGTCTATTTTGCTGCCACATATTCCAGATAAGAAATATGTATACCTGTTAGCAAAAACCTACTATAAGGATCTAATTCAGGCAGGTGTACACATTTATGAATACACGCCGGGATTTGTTCATTCCAAGGTTGTTGTGGTGGATGATGATAAGGCTGTTGTAGGAACCATTAATATGGATTTAAGAAGTCTATATCTTCATTTTGAATGTGCTGCCTATTTATATGGCTGTTCTGCTATTGCAGATATTGAAAAGGATTTTCAGGAAACAATTGAAATCTCTCAGGAGATTACCATGGAGGATTGCAGAAAGCAAGGACTGATCTCCAGATTTGCTGGGCAGTGCCTTCGCCTGCTGGCACCTCTTATGTAAAATATATAGGCATAAATTGATACCTCTTGCATAAAATGTAGCAATACATATGGAAGGGGTATTTTTTTATGGATGTATATGCTGATATGAAGGCAAGAACCAATGGGGAGATGTACATAGGGGTTGTTGGTCCGGTACGTACAGGAAAATCCACATTTATAAAAAGGTGTATGGATCTGTTTGTATTGCCCAATATGACAGACCTGCCGGCGAAGGAGCGGACAAAGGACGAACTGCCCCAGTCAGCCGCAGGAAAGACAATTATGACAACGGAGCCTAAGTTTATTCCTAAGGATGCAGCGACCCTGCAATTAGGAGATATGGAAATTCAGGTACGGTTTGTGGATTGCGTGGGCTATATGGTAAACGGGGCTGCAGGGCACGAAGAAAACGGAGAAGCCCGTATGGTAAAAACACCTTGGTTTGACTATGAGATTCCATTTTCTAAGGCTGCAGAGATTGGTACTAAGAAGGTCATTACAGACCATGCCACAATCGGCATTGTTTTAACAACAGACGGAAGTTTTGGTGAGTTAAAACGAGAAGATTTCGTCCCGGGGGAGCAGCAGACAATTGAACAGCTTAAGGCTTTGGGCAAGCCATTTACCATTGTATTAAATACAGCCAGACCTTATGGGGCAGAAACGAAAGCACTGGCTAAGAGTTTAGAAGAAGCCTATGGGGTAGGTGTGTGTATTGCCAATTGTGAGCAGTTAAAGAAAGAGGATATTACCCATATTTTCCAATCTGTCCTGGCAGAATTTCCTGTGGTGAAAATGGAATTCTATACGCCGAAATGGATTGAAATGCTTACGCTGGAGCATCCGGTAAAAGCAGAAGTGCTTAAGCTGGCAAAACAAATGCTTGGAAGCTGTGAGAAAATGAAAGATGTGACCTTACCTTCTGTAGCAGAAAATCGATATGTCCATGAAATTAAGATTGAAGAAAAAAGTCTGTCTGACGGAATCGTTCGTGTAACATTTTTGGTAAAAGAAAAATTTTATTATGAAATGTTAAGTGACTTGACAGGACTTCCAATTTCCGGCGAATATGAATTAGTGAAGCTTCTAAAGGATATGGCGGAAACAAAGCAGTCCTATAGTGATGTGGCAAAGGCTATGAACGGGGTCAAGGAAACCGGTTACGGAATCGTAACACCACAGCAAAATGAGATTACCTTAGAGGAACCGCAGTTAATTAAAAGTGGCAATAAATATGGTGTTAAAATAAAAGCAACTGCACCCTCCATCCACTTTATAAAAACAGACATTTTAACAGAGATTGCACCAATTGTAGGAAGTGAGGAACAGGCACAGGATATGATTGCCTTTATTAATGAAAATGCAGCTAAGGATCCTGAGGGTATTTGGGATACGAATATATTTGGGAAAACCATTTCACAGATTGTGGAGGAAGGAATTCAGACGAAGGTGGAAAATCTATCTGCTGCCACGCAGCAGAAAATGAAGGATACACTGCAAAAGATTACCAACGAAAGCAGTCGTGGCGTAATCTGTATTATTTTGTAAATCTATCATTTCATAATTGACTTGGGGTAAAAGAGTTTCGTAAGCGGAACTCTTTTATTGTTGTGTGTGAAAAATGAAATAGGTACTTTACAATCGGAAAATGTGTGTTTAATATAGATGAAAGAAGAAAACTATTATAGCGTCTGCGGAATGGAGAACAACATGGGACGAAACTTTACCATTTTTATTGTAATCTGCATAATCGGTATGTTCATTTACCAGTCTGTGCAGTATAGAAGAACTAGAAGGAAAATGATGCAGGAGCATTTGAATGGTCTATGGGGCATGGCACCGGACAGAGCATATGATGCTTCGAAAATGGAACAGATTACCTGTTATGACAGAATAGCACCGAAGAAGGAAGCCACCTATCGGATTGATGATATTACGTGGAATGATTTGGATTTGGATGGAGTATTTGCCCGTACCAATTATACGGAATCCTCTGCGGGAGATGAATATTATTATGGGATGTTAAGAAATCCGTCTATGAATCCAGCAAAACTAGAGGAAAGAGAAACAATCGTGGAAGCATTTGCAGACAGGGAGTTCTCTATGGATACCGGGGAGGTATTTTATAAGCTTGGCAGGGTTTATAATCTGTCCTTATATGATGCCATTGACAGACTAGAGAAGCTTAAAAAGGGCAGCCTATGGATACATCTTTTTTGCCTTTTTGCCTTTTTGATTTCCTTTGGCATTTTATTGGTTTTCCCGCCTGTGGGGATTGTGTGTCTTCTTGCGGTAATCTGTGGAAATGTTGTCAGTTATTTTATGGAAAAAGGAAAAACAGAAGCCTATCTTACATGCTTTGCTTACATTGTTAAATTAATGGGGGCAGCAAAAAAGCTGGGTAGTTTAAAAAAGGAAGCATTGGACGTATATACAAAAAAGTTACAAGATGATGGAAAACGGCTGCAGGGCATAACAAGAGGCATGGGGCTGCTATCCTGTAATCAAATGCAGGGAGATTTGTTAGAGACGCTGCTTGATTATCTGCGTATGTTTACCCATGTGGATTTGATTAAGTTTCACCAGATGCTTGGGACAGTACAGAAAAATATGGATGCAGTAAAAGATATGTATGAGGTAGTTGGACTTCTAGACACCTGTCGTTCCATAGCTCTTTACCGGCAGTCATTGCCATTATATTGCAAACCGGATTTTGCCAAAGAAGCAGGGGTGGAATTTACAGATTTATATCACCCTTTAATTACCCAGCCTGTTACAAATTCCATGGCAAGGGAAAGGTGTGTACTGCTTACTGGCTCTAATGCTTCCGGCAAATCTACATTTATCAAGACGATTGCCTTAAATGCCGTGTTTGCCCAGACGATTTATACTTGCCTTGCCAAGGACTTTGCCATGATGCCGTATGAAGTGCTTACATCTATGGCTTTGCGGGACAACCTGGCAGAGCAGGAAAGTTATTATATGGTGGAAATAAAATCTTTAAAGCGTATTGTAGACGCAGTACATGAAAAGCGTCCGGTTCTATGCTTTATAGATGAGGTATTGCGGGGGACTAATACCGTAGAACGAATTGCAGCTTCCTCTCACATTTTAAAGGATTTAAAGGAAACAGGTGCTGTCTGCTTTGCAGCCACCCATGATATAGAACTTACTTATATACTGGAACAGGATTTTGCTAATTATCATTTTAGAGAGGAGATTATAGAGAAGCAAGTGACGTTTTCTTATCAATTACAAAGGGGCAGAGCTACCTCTCAGAATGCGATTCGTCTTTTGTCTATGATTGGTTATGATGCAAAAATCGTAGACGAATCCCAGTCCATGGCACGGAAATTTATGGAAGAGGGTGTGTGGGAAACCTTTGGAAAATAATTTTACCCTTTGATAAGAATTTTGTTAGATTTCAACAAAAGAAACCTTGCTAAATTGAGAAACATATGGTAGAATTTTATCGACTATGAAGGAGGAAATTGTAATGTCTCAGAACGTTTATGACATACTTGTTGAACGTGGGTTTATAGAACAGTGTACTCACGAAGAAGAAGTACGGGAATTGTTAGGTAAGGAAAAAGTTACCTTTTATATAGGATTCGATGCAACTGCAGACAGCTTAACTGCCGGACATTTCTTAACTATTATGGCTATGATGCATATGCAGAAGGCAGGACATCGTCCCATTGCGTTACTAGGTGGCGGAACAACGATGATCGGTGATCCCACCGGTAAGTCGGATATGCGTACTATGATGACACGGGAAACCATTGACTATAATGCAAAGCGTTTTCACCAGCAGTTGTCCCGATTTATCACCTTTGATGATGATCAGGCGATTATTGAGAATAACGCAGACTGGCTGTTGGATTTAAATTATGTGGATTTCCTGCGGGAAATCGGTGTACATTTCTCAGTAAATAAGATGTTAACAGCAGAGTGCTATAAGCAGCGTATGGAGAAGGGACTGACATTTTTTGAATTTAACTACATGTTAATGCAGTCCTATGATTTCTGGAAGTTGTATAAGAAGCATGGCTGTGTATTGGAAAT
>CAZLTS010000051.1:0-6797 GCA_964562495.1 uncultured Lachnospiraceae bacterium
AATTTGATTCCATTATTACGGCTGTTTCATCTGGTAAAGCAGATATGGGTATGGCTGGTATGACCATTACAGAGGACCGTAAGAAGAACATTAATTTTACAGATACCTATGCTACAGCACGTCAGGTCATTATTGTAACAGAGGACAGTGATATTAAGGGTGCTGATGATTTGGCAGGTAAGACCATTGGTGTTCAGTTAGGTACAACAGGAGATATTTATGTATCTGATGAAGTAGAGGGTGCTACTGTTGAACGCTACAACAAGGGCTTTGAAGCTGTACAGGCATTAAGCCAGAACAAGGTAGATGCTGTTGTTATTGATAACGAACCGGCGAAGAAGTTTGTGGAACAGCAGGAGGGTACGAAGATCTTAGATGAGGCATATACAGAGGAAGAATATGCCATTGCTATCGCTAAGGATAATACAGAATTACTGGATAAAGTAAATGCAGCGTTAGAGAAGCTAAAAGAAGAGGGTAAGATTGACGAAATCGTCAATAAGTATATTACAGCAGAGTAGGCAAGGTGTACTATGCAGGGATTTATTGAATCATTTAAACTAAATTTTATAGAAGGTGACCGGTACAAGTTTTTACTGGATGGTCTTGTGAATACATTACAGATTACATTTTTTGCAGTCATCTTAGGTGTGGTATTAGGTTTTGTTGTCGCTATTATTCGTTCTACCTATGAGAAAAGTAAGAAAACGATTCTCTTGCGACTGTTGAACTTTATTTGTAATGTATATCTGACAATCATAAGAGGTACGCCGGTACTGGTGCAGCTGCTAATCACGTATTTTGTTATTTTTGGTTCTGTGAATGTGGATAAGGTACTGGTTGCAGTATTGGCATTTGGCGTGAACTCTGGTGCATATGTGGCAGAGATTATTCGAAGTGGTATTATGTCTATTGATAATGGACAGTTTGAAGCAGGAAGAAGTCTGGGCTTTAACTATGTTCAGACTATGATTCACATTATTCTGCCCCAGGCATTAAAGAATGTATTGCCGGCTTTGTGTAATGAGTTCATTGTATTATTAAAGGAGACTTCTGTTTCCGGTTATATTGCTTTGCAGGATTTAACAAAGGGTGGAGATATTATCCGAAGCAGAACATACTCTGCCTTCATGCCTTTGATGGCTGTAGCGTTGATTTACCTGGCTATGGTTATGGTTTTTACGTTCTTCGTAAAGAAGCTGGAAAGGAGGCTGCGTAACAGTGAGCACTAATACAGATTTAAGAAAGCCTCTCATTCAGGTTCAAGGATTGTGTAAGGAATTTGCCGGAGGTAAGGTGCAGGCGTTAAATTCCGTCAATCTGGATATTTACAAGGGAGATGTAGTATTCGTGGTCGGTCCTTCCGGCTCTGGTAAGAGTACGTTTTTAAGATGTTTAAATCGTCTGGAGGAACCTACGAAGGGAAAAATATTATTTGAAGGTGCGGATTTATTAAATCCTAGGACAGATATTAATAAGCACCGTCAGAAGATGGGAATGGTATTTCAGCATTTTAATCTGTTCCCACATATGACCATTCTTAAAAATATGACATTAGCACCTATGAAGCTTCAGAAACAGCCAAAGAAGGAGGCAGAGGCTTATGCCATGCAGCTATTAGAGCGTGTAGGTCTGGCAGATAGGGCAGGTGCTTATCCTAATCAGCTGTCCGGCGGTCAAAAGCAACGGATTGCCATTGTACGTGCATTGTGTATGCGTCCAGATGTGATGCTGTTTGATGAACCTACTTCGGCTTTGGACCCGGAGATGGTTGGAGAAGTACTGGAGGTTATGGGAGAACTGGCACGAGATGGTATGACTATGGTTGTCGTTACCCATGAGATGGGCTTCGCCAGAGAGGTAGCCAATCGGGTCGTATTTATGAACCAGGGAAGCATTATAGAAGAGGCACCACCAGAGGAATTCTTTGGCAATCCTAAGAGCGAACGGTTAAAAGACTTTTTAAGCAAGGTCTTGTAGAATTCAACAAAATAGATTAAACTATAGACAGGCAGTTTCTTATAGAAGCTGCCTGTAGGTGTATATAACAGGTGCTTGGAAAACGCATCTGAAATAATAGAAAGTGAGGCTAAGGTGGAATGGAATTAGTAGAAGGAATGAAAACAAGAAGAAGCATAAGAAAGTTTAAACAGGATACAGTAAGTCATGAAACTGTGGAAAAGATTTTGGAGACAGCAGCGATTGTGCCGTCTTGGAAGAATAGCCAGACAGCCGGATATGTAGTGGTAGAGAACCGGGCTTTGTTAGAACAGATTGCTAAGGAGGCGACACTTGGCTTCACCCATAATGAGGAGATTATTTTAGGCTGTGCCGCATTGGTTGTTATGACAGCAGTGGCGAATCGTTGTGGCTATGAAAAAGATGGTTCTTACACAACCAGTAAGAAGGACAAGTGGGAAATGTTTGATGCTGGAATTGCAGCACAGACCTTTATGCTGGCAGCCCATGAGCAGGGGGTAGGTTCCGTTGTGCTAGGAATCTTTGATGAAGATAAGGTAAGTGAGATTTTAAATCTGCCGGAGGATAAGCACGTATCCTGTCTGATTCCAATTGGATATCCAGATGAGACACCGGCTATGCCTAAGAAGCGTACAGTGGAAGAATTAGTTGTATATAAATAAAGCGTCTGCGGAAAGAAGAGAGTATGTATAATTTAAAAATAGATAAACAACAGGGTGTGCCGGTATCACCGGATATGTACGGGTTATTTTTTGAGGATATTAATTATAGTTTAGATGGTGGTCTGCATGCAGAGATGCTGGAAAACCGTAATTTTGAAGCAATGTATGCTTCTGGGATTAAGGACGATTTTCATGTGGCATATGATGGCGGTTATGGCTGGCAGGTATATGAAGATGGCGGTGCAGGTTCTTATATGCACTTTGACACCCGAGATGGGTTAAATTCTATCAACCCACATTATATGGTGTTTGAGAGTGCAAAAGCGGGAAGTGCATTTTCCAATAAAGCATATGATGGAATTTATCTAAAAGCAGGAATGGAATATAAGGTATCCTTTTACGGAAAGGCAGCAGATGAGAATACTACTGTAGAGATTTCTGTGAGAAAATATGGAAAGAAATATGTGACTGCCAAAGTAGAGCTTAAGAAGGGCTTATGGCAGCAGTATGCGGTTACTTTCCTTGCGACTGAGTCTGTGGAGCAGGGCGATTTCGTTGTGTCTGTGAATCAGGCAACCACGTTGTGCTTTGACCAGTTTTCCATGATGCCCCAAGATGCAGTATGCGGCGTATTCCGAAGAGATTTGGTTGAGAAGCTGGAAGGATTAAAGCCTTCCTTTATCCGTTTCCCAGGTGGTTGTATTGTGGAAGGAAATACCCTGTCTAACCGGTATCAGTGGAAGGAAACCATAGGGGAAGTGACAGAACGTAAATTTAACTGGAATCGGTGGGCAGTGCATAATAATGAAGCAGCCACAGGCTATGCAGGCCCTTATCCCCACTATGGACAGACCTATGGTGTGGGATATTACGAATATTTCTTATTATGTGAGTATTTAAAGGCAGCACCACTTCCAATTATGAATGTAGGACTGGCATGCCAGTTTATGTCAAGTGAGGTGGTAGAGCCGGACAGTGATGAGATGCAGCAGTATATTCAGGATGCATTGGATTTAATCGAATTTGCCAATGGAGATGAGAGCACGACCTGGGGTGCAAAACGGTGTGAAATGGGACATCCTAAGCCCTTTGGATTAACCTATCTAGGTGTTGGTAATGAACAGTGGGAAACAGAAAAAGTGCAATTTTACAAGCGCTATGAAATGTTTGAAAAGAAGATTCATGCTGTCTATCCCACAATTAAGATAATCGGTACATCAGGTCCCGATGTATGGGGTGGCGGTTATTTTCGCGCCTGGGAATGGGCCAAGGAGAAGCAGAAAAAGACGGCTGATTTCATGTATGCAATGGATGAACACTATTATGTGTCCCCACAATGGTTGTACGAACATGTTCATTTCTATGATGATTATGAGCGTAAGATTAAGGTGTTTGCGGGAGAATATGCCTGTCATATTCCGGGACGTGCAGGAAAGATGAATTGTCCGGCTGCCAATAATCTGGAGGCGGCACTGGCAGAGGCAGCTTTCTTAACCGGTGTGGAACGGAATGCAGATGTAGTGGTTTTAGCCAGCTATGCACCTTTGTTTGCCAGAATGGGCTATACCCAGTGGTCACCGGATTTAATCTGGTTTGATGGAAAGGATTCTTATACCACACCCAGTTATTATGTACAGCAGCTTTACAGCTTGTATCGTGGCGTGAAAACTTGTAGCTGTGATTTGGGACTTACGCAGGAAGAAGAGCTTCAGGAGAAGCTATATGCCAGTGCCGTAGAGCTGGAAGATGGAAGAATGGCAGTGAAGGTTGTAAATGGAGCAGACAAAGAACGTGAGGTTTCTCTGGAGGGTGTTTGTGTGGCAGCAGGTACGAAGGCAAGTATCATTACGCTGTCAGGGAATTTAGACGATAAACATGTGGAGCCGAAGACGCAGGAAGTGACACTGACACATAATGTAGTGTCTATTCAGCCAAACAGCTTCACAGTAATTTGTTTTTAGCGGATTCGAGGGACTGGTTATGGAGAAAAAGGATATACACAAATATGATGATATCATTCATTTACCACATCCTGTGTCCAAAAAACACCCACCCATGTCAGAAGCAGACCGGGCGGCGCAGTTCGCTTCCTTTGCGGCATTAAGCGGCTATGAGGCAGCTATAGAAGAAACAAAAGGAGGGTTTACACATGAAGGTTTACACAACAGACAACATTCGGAATGTGGTTCTTTTGGGCCACGGTGGCAGCGGCAAGACGACGCTGGCGGAAGCAATGGCATATCTGACCGGAGTCATAGGGCGTATGGGGAAGGTAACGGACAAGAATACCATCAGTGATTACCGCAAGGAGGAACAAAACAGACAGTTTTCTATTGGATTGTCTGTTTTGCCACTGGAATGGAACGATACGAAGATTAACCTGTTAGATACCCCGGGATACCTAGATTTCGTAGGGGAGGTTGAATCGGCAGTGGCAGCAGCAGATGGTGCGATTATCTGCGTCTCAGGTAAGGCTGGCGTGGAGGCCGGAACAAAGAAGGCATGGGAGCTGTGCGATAAGTACAATTTGCCAAGAATCGTGTATGTAACGGATATGGATATTGATAATGCCAGCTTCCGGCAGGTTGTGGCAGATTTGAAAGCGTTATATGGAAAAAGTATTGCACCGTTTCATCTGCCCATTCGTCAGAATGAGAAATTTATTGGCTATATTAATGTAATCAGCCGCACCGGTAACAAGTGGCTTCCAGATGGAACAGTAACGCCGTTTGACATACCGGAATACTCTTTGGATAACATGAATCTGTGTCGGGAAGCACTGGTGGAAGCAGTAGCAGAAACAAGTGATGAATTTATGGAACGGTTTTTTGGTGGAGAAGAATTTTCAGAGGCGGAAATTCGTGCAGCCTTGAAGATGAATGTAGCAGATGGCAGTATTGTTCCGGTTACTATGGGTTCGGCTATCTTAGTGCAAGGCGTTTATACATTATTAGACGATATTGTGAAGTACCTGCCCAGCCCGGATAAGAGAAGTCTGGCTGGCATTAATGCGCGGACCAAAGAGCTGTTTGAAGCAAATTATGATTTTTATAAGGTAAAGTCTGCCTATATTTTTAAAACGATTGTGGACCCATTTATTGGAAAATATTCCTTTATTAAGGTGTGCAGCGGTGTTATTAAAAATGATGATACCGTCTACAATGTAGACAAAGATCAGGAAGAAAAGTTGTCACGATTGTATGTAATGCGAGGCAATAAGCCCATTGAAGTGGAAGAATTACATGCAGGAGATATCGGGGCAATTGGTAAGCTGTTTAAAGCTCGTACCGGTGATACCATTTCTACCAAAGCCAATCCCATTGCGTATGCGAAAACCGAATATTCTGTGCCATATACGTATATGCGCTATCGTGCAGTGAAGAAGGGTGATGAAGATAAGATTTCCCAAGCACTACAAAAGCTGACGCATGAAGATCAGACTATGCGTTACACCAATGATGTGGAAAATCATCAGCTATTATTATATGGCATGGGTGATTTACATATTGAAGTATTGGCAAGCCGACTGTTACGGGAATATAAGGTAGAGATTACCCTGGAGCGACCGAAGGTGGCGTATAAGGAAACGATTCTGGGAACTGCTGATGTGGAAGGAAAATACAAGAAGCAGTCCGGCGGTCATGGTCAGTACGGACATGTAAAAATGAAATTTTCACCTTCTGGAGATGTGACAAAGCCTTATATTTTCGCTGAGAGTGTTGTAGGTGGTGCAGTGCCTAAGAATTATTTCCCGGCAGTAGAAAAAGGCATAGAGGAGGCAGTGCAGAAGGGACCATTAGCGGGATATCCGGTTGTGGGTATTCGTGCAGAACTGTATGATGGTTCTTATCACGCAGTAGATTCCTCAGAGTTGGCATTTAAAATGGCAGCAATTGGAGCCTTTAAAGATGCCTTTATGCAGGCAAAACCAGTTTTATTAGAGCCTATCATGACCTTGGATGTTATTGTGCCGGAGGTGTATACCGGGGATATATTAAAGGGAGTAACAGAGCGAAGGGGCCGAGTGCTTGGTATGGAACCGGCGGGAAGCGGGAAGCAGCAGATAACGGCGGAAGTACCGGAAAGTGAGTTGTATGGCTATTGTACGAAGTTGCGGTCTGCAACAGGCGGAGCTGGTACCTTCTCTTATGAATT
>CAZLTS010000052.1:0-6784 GCA_964562495.1 uncultured Lachnospiraceae bacterium
ACGATATTTGCCATAATCGATAATCTTACATACAGGCGGCTTGGCTGTAGGTGCAATCTTAACTAAATCCAGCTCTGCCTCCTGAGCTAGCTTATAAGCCTCTCTCGCTGACATGATACCCAACTGCTCACCATTTTCACCAATCAGACGAACTTCTCTATCTCTGATCTGTTCATTAATCATTAAACCGTTAATTGTTATATACCTCCAAATCCATTTATTAAACACATAAAAAAATGAGTGCATAATAAATATCCACTCATCACAAACAAATACTCTATAAGAATAATAATCATCGTATAGATCTGCTATGAACCAACGGTCACTTACTTATGCCGTGGTGAGAGGATACCTCTGCTTTCCTGCAACTACTGTAGAATACCATCTCTGTTTCTAATTGTCAAGTAGTTTTTTTATTTTTTTCAGCTTCTGCCATACGCTTCCAACAGGCAGCCCTACTACATTATTATAATCGCCTACAATCCCTTTAATATATGCTGCAAACGCGCCTTGTATGCCATACGCCCCTGCCTTGTCCATAGGCTCTCCTGTAGCAACATATGCGTCAATCTCTTCCCTGCTCATAGGATATACCCATACCTTCGTTTCTTCATGGAAGGTAATCTCTTCCTCCGGCGTGACTATAGTTACACCGGTAAACACACTGTGGCTGTTTCCCTGAATGGAACGAAGCATCTCTTTGGCATCTTCTTCATCTGCCGGTTTCCCCAAAATCTTACCATTTACCGCCACCACTGTGTCTGCAGCTAATATAATACGGTTTGGGTGCTTTTGGCTTACCTCCTGTGCTTTCTGCCTTGACAGCTGTTCTACTGCCAATGCAGGGTCATGGGTAGTAATAATTTCTTCTCCCCTTGCCGGCTCACATATGTAATCTACGCCAATCTGGCTTAGCAGCTCTTTTCTTCTAGGGGATTTTGATGCCAAAATTATTGTTTCCATCTCTTATTTCTCTTCCTTTACATAAAAAGGGACGTGTCTTTGAAACACGCCCCAAGATTTTTAACCTTCACAGTCAAAGCTGTCACATTCCGTTTCTGAATAATGGCAAGCCTCGTGGCCGCCAATGGATACATGATTGGCTCGACAGACACTGTTTTCATTATGGCAGCAATTATGTGCCTCACAGTTAATCTGAAGAGACTGGTGCGGTGTACTGTCACACTTACAGCTGTTGGTAGCTGTATCCCGTCCCTTGGCTTCCTCCCGGAAACTTCCACAGGCTGTGGAATTGGGCGTTGTGGCATGCATACCTTCTACAGAAATGGTATCTCTGCAACAGGCTTCACTTTTGTTATAGTAACAGTTTGTTACGTTACATGATAAACTTGGCATAATCCTTCTCCTTTCCTTGCTCTAACTTCTACATTAGTATCTCCTCAGGAAAAGGATTTATGCAGTGTTTTTTATTTTTCTGTTTGCTCTACTTCTTTGCGAATCTCTTTTGTACGAATTTCTTCACAAATCTGATTGATAAAATCAGCAAGAGGCTTTGTACCTTCATCACCTACAAAACGGCTTCGTACAGATACAACACCTTCTTCTGCTTCCTTCTGACCTACAACTAACATGTAAGGTACTCTTGCCAGACGTGTTTCACGAATCTTAAAGCCTAATTTTTCAGAACGCATATCTGTGGTACATAAGATTCCATTTGCCTTTAGCTGCTCCTCTACCTGCTTTGCATAGTCATGATACTTCTCAGAAATCGGTAATACACGAACCTGCTCTGGGCATAACCATGTAGGGAATTTGCCGGCATATTTTTCGATTAACCAAGCCAATGTTCTCTCGTAACAGCCCATGCTTGTTCTGTGAATAATATACGGACGCCTCTTATCCCCATTCTCATCAATATAATACATATCAAACTGTTCTGCCAACAGCGCATCCCACTGAATGGTAATCATAGTATCTTCTTTACCGTATACGTTCTTTGCATTAATATCTACCTTCGGGCCATAGAATGCAGCTTCACCAACATCCTCAACGAAAGGAATCTCCAATTCCTGTAGTACCTGGCGAATATGACCTTCTGTTTCTTCCCAGACAGAAGCATCACCAATATATTTTTCGCTGTTTTCTGGATCCCACTTGGACAAATGATAGGTTACATCTTCTTCTACACCTAACGTCTGTAAACAATACTTCGCCAGTGCAATACAGTCTTTAAATTCCTGTACCATCTGATCTGGGCGTACAATCAGGTGTCCTTCAGAAATGGTAAACTGACGAACACGAGTCAATCCGTGCATCTCACCGGAATCTTCATTTCTAAACAGGGTAGAAGTCTCACCATAACGGCAAGGCAAGTCACGATAACTCTTCTGACTCTGCTTGTATACATAATACTGGAATGGGCAAGTCATAGGACGCAGTGCCATAACTTCCTTATCCTTTTCTTCATCTCCTAATACAAACATACCTTCCTTATAATGATCCCAGTGACCAGAAATTTTATACAAATCGCTCTTTGCCATTAGCGGTGTCTTTGTTCTCATATAGCCGCGCTTTTCTTCTTCGTCTTCAATCCAACGCTGCATTGTCTGAATCATCTTAGCACCCTTAGGCATTAATAATGGAAGACCCTGTCCAATCACATCTACTGTTGTAAACAGCTCCATCTCTCTTCCCAGCTTATTGTGATCACGCTTCTTAATATCTTCTAAATGCTCTAAGTAAGCCTTTAATTCATCCTTCTTTGTATAAGCTGTACCGTAAATACGAGTCAACATCTTGTTTTTCTCATTACCTCTCCAGTAAGCACCAGATGCGGAAATTAACTTAAATGCCTTAATAGCACCTGTCTTCATCAAATGCGGTCCGGCACACAAATCTGTAAAATCACCCTGGCTGTAGAAGGAAATGACTGCATCCTCTGGCAGGTCATTAATCAGCTCTACCTTATAAGGCTCCTGTCGTTCTTCCATAAACTTAACAGCCTCTTCTCTTGGCAGCTCAAAACGTTTAATCTCTGCGTTTTCCTTAATTACCTTTTTCATCTCTGCTTCAATCTTATCCAAGTCTTCACGTGAAAATGACTGGCAGTCAAAATCATAATAAAAACCGGTATCAATAGAAGGGCCAATTGCTAGCTTAGCTTCTGGGAAAATACGCTTAACAGCCTCTGCCAAAACATGAGATGCTGTGTGACGGTATGCTGCCTTACCAGCTTCGCTGTCGAATGTTAAAATATTTAAAGTGCAGTCACTGTCTACAACAGTTCTAAGGTCTACCACCCTACCATCAACTTCACCTACGCAGGCTGCTCTTGCTAAGCCTTCACTAATATCCTTTGCAATATCATACACAGACATCGGCTGTGCATATTCTTTTGTTGAGCCATCTTTTAATGTAATAATCATTTTTTTGTTTCCTTTCCTCATACTTAATTTCCTATCATATAAAAATCCCTACTGACTATACCCATTCATATAATCAGTAGGGACGTATCTTCTAATACGCGGTTCCACCCTGCTTGTTGCATGCAACCACTTCATTCACAATAACGGCGTGTCACCGGGCCGGATTAGGGCCACTCCGAGGTAGTCTTCCATGCCCATTCCGTAAGGTGTTCCCAGCTTATGCACCTCTCTCTGTGACTTCCCTGACATGTACTCGTCTCATCAACGCATTCTATCTTGTATAAAACCAGTAGAAATTTTACATAGACCATTATAGTAATTATTTTTTAATTTGTCAAACCATTTCTAAACAGGAGGCTGGCAATTTTCCCCTTAGCTTCCTATAGCTGTCACTCTTTAAACTGCTACAATGATTCCACCATCGTTGGCATATAAGGTACTAACACCACCCATCTTTACAATCCGCACTTCCCGAAAACGTCCATGCTTTAAAAACTTCTGTTTTAACCATTCGGCACGTTCCCTGCAGTTACACTCGGAAATCATAAGAATCTTCTTCTCTGCATCTACTACCTGTTCCATAACCACATCGACCAGTTTCAAGAGTGCACGTTCCATGCCACGACTCTGTCCAATCTTACAAATTACGCCGTCCTTCGTCACGCCCATAACCGGTTTAATATTAAGCACCCCAGAGATAGCCGCCTGCATATGGGTTAGCCGTCCATTTTTGCGAAGTGTCTCTAACGTTTCTAATACAAAATAAGTATTCATAGCATAACGGAAATCCTCAACCTCTGCTACCAGCTTCGTAAATTCCATTTCTTTCTCTGCCAGTTCTTTAATCTTGCATACAAGCTGTGCCTGCCCACAGCTGGCAGAACAGGAATTAAATACATGAATCTGTTTATCCCTTCCATGTTCTTCATAATACAGGTTCATGCCTAACACAGCACTGTTATAAGAACCACTTACCTGGTCTGATAGCGTAACCACATAGACTGCATCCGCCTCCCCTTCATAAGCCAGTTTAAATGCCTCTGGGGATGGGCATGCTGACTTAGCAGCTGTAGGGCACTGGGCTACCTTCTTAAGAAAGACAAGCTGGTCAAAAGTCTCGTCATCTATAATCTGTTCCTCTCCCACCTCTAACGTCAGGGGAACCGATTCGATATATGTTTTGTTTCGTAAATAATCCGGCAAATCACAACAGCTGTCAACTACAATCTTATAGCCCATAATTCCTCTTTCCTACAGTTGCCAAGCAACCATAACACATAGTTTTCATTACTACTTATAATAACATCTGCCTATACATCCGTCAATACTTCTTTATTTTTTTCGACAATTTTCTTTACAATCCGTTTTCCTTTGGATAAAATATAGAAACAAGCAAAAATAATGTAACAGCGATGTAAGAAAGAGGTGCTTATGATTTCACTAGAGATTGAAAATTTAAAACAATTTACCCATGACTTATTTATTGGAACGGTTTTTGATACCTGTCTGGTACGGGAAGCATCCTTCACTACAGCCTGTACCTATCACATCGACGGGCGTACCATCTTTTCTGATGACACCGCCGACACATCAAAAACGGATTTTGTTCCCTGGTCTTATGTAAAACCTGCCTGCTATACCATGATTAAGGGTTCCCGACTGCCTCAACAATTTTCGATTTCTCTGCTTCTACCAAAAACACTTTTTCCTAAGGTAATTTTCGGCATAGATACAATGATTACACCGGAGCAGATTCAAAGCCTTGTACTGAATCTGCGCTATTTAAATAAAAAAGTGACATGCGTTACTGGCACATCACTTTCTGTATTCACCTTAGATAAAGCTGTGGAGCATGCGTGGGACTCCTACGCAAAAGCACTGCTTCATCCTTATATTTAATTTTCCAAAAGCGGATGCCTACATCCGTTTTTTTAATTCTTTCTTAATGGCATTGATAAAATGCTTACAACCTGTAGTATTCCAGTGCAATCCGTCACCATTTACCCATGTGTATTTACTGTTTAAGTATCCATTGCTGTCCTTAAAATAATTATAAATACTTAGATATGTGGTATTCGTGGTCTTGGCCAGCTTCTTTAACATTTTATTATACGCTTTAATCTTTGCCATGGTATAACCGGAATGGCTGCTTAAAAACTTCTGCTGCACCGGTTCTATGGAAATAATATAGATTTTTGCTTTGGGACACGCCTTTTTTAGCTTCTTAATCAGGCTTTTATAACTCTTCTGAGCAGTTGTATTATTCATCCACCCTACTTCGTTGGCTCCAAGCATAATATAGATATAAGAAGGCTTATAACTCTTTGCCCATTGTACTACTGTCTTTCCATTTATCTTGTAGGTATCGCTCTGTGCATTGGTTACATTCAGTCCTACTTTTGTTACGAAATTAGAACTATGTCCACTGAACATAGACACGCCTTCCATAATGGAATCGCCAATAAATACTGCCTTCTTTCCTGTCATCTTTGCTGCCTTTTTCGTTTTCTGTGCACTTGTTGCTGCCTGCACCTGCTGTGGCCGCTCTACTACAGTAAGGGTTAACGCAAGCATCATAATAAGTAGCATAGAAAGCAAGCGTTTGCTAAATTTTCTCATTGTACCCACCCTTTCTTTTCCTTTCTTCAAACTCTAGTATCGTATCACAATTTTTTCCATTTTTCAATTGGCTTTTTTGATTCTGAGAAAATTCTTAGAAGGAGTAGTTTTTTTGTGGAAACTCATTACCTTTAAGTGGCGCATCTAAGTGATTTTTAAAAATAATTATCACCCGGTGCGTAACGACTGCTACCTCATAGCTATTCTCCCTTAAAATACTTTTCAGTCTGTTTATCAAATTCTGATACATATTCCTGATCTTGTCTTACACGGAAGATATCATATTCTTTTGTGGCTTTTTCTATAGCAGTCTCGTGAGAAATTTCGCCTTTTCCTTCAAGCACCTTGCGACGGTTATTGCTCAAAAACTGGTTTGTCTGATTCACCCAGTCCTGCATGCTCATAAGAACTTCATCCTCAGCCATCAGTTCAGCATAATCAATAAACATGGTTACGAGCCTATTCAGACGTGACATTTCTTTTTCGTTAAGGTAATTCTTGGCCACAACAATGTCACGTTTTAATATTTTTCCGTCCGGAGCGTCCTTCCATGTAGTCAACCCCATTGTGGGCTTTTCGGCATCTGCACGATCATAAATCAATTCTGCTGCAGTCTGTCCGGTAACAGCGAAATGGAGTTTATTCTGCACAAAGGCATAGAAAGCTCTAGTGGTTTCACTATTTTTATCATAATCGTAGCTACACTGCTCAAACACATCCGTAATTTTCTGATATGCCCTGCGTTCACTGGCACGAATCTCACGGATACGCTCCAGCAA
>CAZLTS010000053.1:0-6781 GCA_964562495.1 uncultured Lachnospiraceae bacterium
AGCACCGTAATAGAGCGTTGCATCGTCCATGAAATATGATGGTATCAGCGAGAAACCAGCTCGTCAGCCATCTGGTCTACGCTTTTTTTCGCATTGTTACAGTTTGTTACCATCATCATATTGAAAAATCCAGAAATGATTGTCTGGGAAATATCTAAGATATTAACCTCATTCTCTGCCAGGTAGGTACATACCTTTGCAATAATACCTACAGTGTCTTTTCCTACAACCGTAATAATTGTCTTCTTCATAGCCTTCTTATCTTTCCTTTCCCTATAAACATGTTTATATTGTTAAACCAAAACAAGCGACGAAGTCGTATCCCGTTTTGCAATTTCAATATCAAAATCATCTGCCTTGTAAGGAGAATCCGATAGTGTAATCTCTGAACGCACTGTTTCAAATGCCAATGCATCGTAATTATTCTCCTTGCTTAAATGTCCCAAAAATATTTTCTTTAAATTATTATGCAGCAACCGATCTAATAGCTTGCCAGAGGTTTCATTGGATAAATGTCCCCGATTCCCCAGAATTCTTCTCTTAAGCTGATACGGATAACCGCCTACCTCTAACATATGTACATCGTGATTTGCCTCTAACAACAAAGCATCCAGCCCGGTTAAATTAGAAATCGTGTAATCATCATAGGTGCCCATATCGGTAGCCACTGCCACCTCCCGTCCCTCTGAGGCAATACGGTAGGCCACAGGATTTAACGCATCATGGGAAATCCGAAAGGGATTAATAGTCATATCCTTAATGGTAAATGGTACATCTGCATTGATTTCGTGAAACAGGTCAGAATCCAACGCTCCGCACTTACCACACTGTAAGATACCACGCAAGGTTTCCTTCGTTCCATACACAGGCACTGCATACTTACGTGTAAACACGCCTAACCCCTGAATATGGTCGCTGTGTTCGTGCGTAATCAGAATTCCATCTACCTCCTTAGGACTTACATCAAACCGCTGCAAGCCTTCCTCAATGCGCTTCTTGCTGATTCCTACATCTACTAACACATTTCCTTGTTCACTACCTACTAAAATACAATTTCCACTGCTGCCACTGGCAATACTTCCCATTCGCATGCTGTTATTTACCTCACTTTTGTTTTACCGAAACTAGATTACCATATTTGTGTCAAAATTGCTACCCCAAAATGGCAATCTCCCTATTTCAAAACTTCTAACAGCTTAATTAAGTAGGCATACATTTCATTACAGGAAGAAATAGACATTTTTTCCTCTGTGGTATGAATGTCATAAATATTCGGACCAAAGGATACAATATCTAAATGGGGATACTTCGCCTTAAAATAGCCGCACTCTAGTCCTGCATGTACTGCCGCTACCTGAGGCGCCTGCCCAAACATATCTGTGTATACCTGACGCATGGTATCACGCAATACGGATTCCTTCTCATAATCCCAGCCGGGATAATCGCCCTCCACATAGCAATCTCCGCCCAGGCTCTCTGTCAGGTACTGCACTTTTTTCTCTAAATCCCACTTTCTGCTTTCCACAGAACTTCGAATGGAATGTTGTATGCAAATCTTCTCCCGAGTAGTAGACATTACCCCTAGATTTAAAGAGGTTTCCACCAGCTCCGGCACTGAAACAGACATGTTCTGCACCCCATTTGGCACCATGCGCAAATAGAAAATAATATGGTCTGTGTCTGCATAGTCGCAGGCATTACCATTTCGTTCTCCTTCCCACTCCAGACTAATCTTCAAATCCGGCTCTGTTAAAGCATATTGGCTTTGCACCTTACCAGCTATTTCCTTAACCGTCAAGGCCAGCTTCTGCTGCTTCATTTGCTTGTAGGATTCTTCTATTTTTTCATTCAGACTTGTTTCTACCAGATGTTGAGCCTGCAGGTCAAAAATAATCTCTGCCTGTGCCTGTCTGGGAATGGCGTTATCCTTTAAGCCTCCGTTTACTTCCTCTATGGCAAACAGGCATTTCTGACGCAGTTCAAATAAAACCTGTCCTAACACGATACAAGCATTGGCACGTTCCTTATTAATTTCGGAACCGGAATGTCCGCCTGTCAGACCTTCTACCTTAATCTTGGCAGCCGTACCATAGAAGCTTTCTCTTACAACAGGTAGGTTACAATGTGCTGTCATGCCGCCGGCACAGCCTACCCACAATACTCCCTGTTCCTCTGAATCCATATTTAACATATACCGGGCTGTAATCTCTGGTAAATCCATACCCTGAGCACCTAGCATGCCAATCTCTTCATCAACTGTAAAGACAACCTCCAGTGTAGGATGGGAAATGGAATCATCTGCCAGAATAGCCAGTGCATAGGCAATGGCGATACCATCATCTCCTCCCAACGTAGTATCCTTAGCATACAAAAAATCTCCATCTACTGCTAATTCAAGACCTTGGGTAGCCATATTCTTACTGCAGCCCGGCTTTTTCTCCGTTACCATATCCAAATGCCCCTGCAACAGAATACCACCATCTAATTCCCGTCCCCGGCTTGCATCTTTTCTCATATAAACATTTCCCAAAGCATCCTGCACATACCATAAATGATGCTTCTGGGCAAACTGCACACAGTAATCACTAATCGCCTTCGTGTTTCCTGAACCACGAGGAATCCTGCTGATTTCTTCAAAATAGCGAAAAAATGTATATTGTGATAATCCTCCTAACACTGTCTGCATAATTTTCTCATCTCCTTCATATAATATTTCATGAAAACAAAAACTTTTTTATTTCTTCTACTCATATGTATTCTTCTTACAATTACATTACCCACCTTAACAAAGGCCGGTGCCAAAACCGGTTTAGAGCTGTGGCTGTTTACATTAATTCCCACTTTGTTTCCCTTTTTGATTTTTACCAATCTGTTAAATTCCATACATGGGAATCTACTAATTAGCCACATTCTCAAAAAACCTGTGCAAGCTCTGTTTCCTGTTTCTGACCATGCAGTATATGCAATCCTTATCGGTCTGCTATGTGGTTATCCCATGGGCGCCAAAGCTGTCAGTAATTTGCTTTCAGAAAATAAAATAACAAACATAGAAGCCCAGTATCTACTTCGTTTCTGTAATTACCCAAGCCCCATGTTTGTTGTCGGTTACCTTTGTCCGATTCTACAATGTAATACTTACCTTTTCATTGTGCTCACTGCAATCTATGGCAGTGCGTTCCTATGCGGACAAATCTTCCGTCCTGCAAGTGCTTCCCCCAAAAGCCACGCCTCTACATATACACCTCTTTGTACTTTTCAGTTCTCCATGATTGACTATGCAATCAAAGACACCTGTTACTGTCTTATGTTGTTTGGCGGATATGTAATTCTTTATTCTATTGCTGCCACGTATGTTGCCTCCATTCACACTCCAGTGGGCTTATGGCAGATTCTGGGCATAGGTCTTCTTGAAATCACCAACGGCACAAGCATGCTTGCCTCTTTTTCCTTGCCTGTTATTTATAAACTACCTCTTGCCTGCTTCTTTGTTACCTTTGGCGGTCTGTCTACTTTCTCCCAAACCATAAGCATTCTTAAAGGACACCCCCTGTCCAAAAGACACTATCTGTATGGAAAACTGCTAAACGGTCTGTTGTCTGCCATACTTTGCTATGTGCTGCTTATGATTATAAAGTAAAAAAGGTACAAGGCAAACCGATGCCTCATACCTTAACTCATCTTAGTCCATATCTACGGAATAATCCATCAGTTCGTCATCATCATCGCTGAATTCTTCAGCTTCCTCATCATCCTGATTTGCCAGCTCCTTACGGTTATCAACCACTACCTCTAATGATGTATTCAAAGAGCGCATCAAGGATTCATAACGATCCTGTAATGTATTCATACCATTTGTCAAAATGCCCTGCAGATTCGCCAGAGAATCATCTGTATACTGCATAGCACTCATACGTACGCTATTAGCCTCCTCTGTAGCACTGTCCAAAATCTGCTGTGCTTGATTGGTAGCCTGCTGTACAACGTCGTTCGCCTGCTGGTACGCCTGCTGCATGATCTCATGCTCGCTTACCAACTCTGTAATGTGAGCAGTTGCCTCTGCAATCATAGCCTCTGCTCTCTCCTTGGCATCATTCAAAATAGCATCTTTATTGCTAATAATCTTCTGATACTTCTTAATCTCATCTGGTGTCTTAAGTCTAAGTTCAGCCAGTAATTCGTCGATTTCTTCTTTAACGACGATAATCTTCGTATTGGATAATGGCTGATACTTACAATTATCTATGTATTCTTCAATCTCTGTAATAATCTGTTCAATCTTACTCATGATACTTCTCCTTCTCAACTCTTATAATACATTTATATACTAAATAGCTTCGTAATGCAAGCTAATTCTTTAATTTTTCACACATTTTTTCTCTGACCACTTCTGGAACGAAAGCACTGTAATCTCCCCCGAAATGTGCCACTTCCTTCACTGTACTGGAGCTTAAATACGCATACTCCAGACTGGTAGTAAAAAACACTGTATCCACCTGTGGATTCAAGATTCGATTCGTCTGTGACATCTGTAATTCATACTCAAAATCCGTAATCGCACGAAGTCCTCTTACTATGGTATTTGCTCCCATATCTCTGGCAAAATCCACAAGCATACCGTCAAACGCTTTCACTTTAACATTCGGTATATCCTGGGTTACGATTTCTATCATATCCACTCGCTCTCTCGTTGTAAACATAGGCGTTTTATTATGATTCTGTAAAACACCTACAATCAGTGTATCAAACATTCTGGCAGAACGCTTAATAATATCCAGATGTCCTAATGTAAGCGGATCAAAGCTTCCCGGATAAATTGCTATCATAAACTGTTCCTCTTCCTACTGTCGCACTAAAAAAACGTGCTTATTACTTCCATATAATTTTTCTTTCTGTATCGATAAACCAAGCCGGGACACGTATCCGAAGTCTGTATCCTTAGAAGCTTCCACAATAATCAATGTATCTTCGCCGATTAATGTTGAGGGAGCTAGCAATTCCAACAGTTCCTTTTCTAAGAGCTGATTATAGGGTGGATCCATAAAAACGATATCAGCACAAATCCCACGATTAATCAACTGGGTTACTGCCCGTTTAACATCCATAGCCAGAATCTCGCCTCGTTCCTGCAATCTGGTCTTTAACAGATTCTCGCGGATACAGCTTAACGCTTTATTATCATTCTCAACGAAGTACGCCTGCCTGCTGCCCCGGCTTAATGCCTCAATTCCAATACCACCACTGCCGCTAAATAAATCGACAAATACTGTCTGTGGCAATTTCGGTCCAATCATATTAAATAATGTTTCTTTAATCCGGTCCGTAGTCGGTCTTGTGTGCATGCCTTCCGGTGCTTTTAACACAATTCTTCTGGCACTTCCTGCAATTACACGCATATCGTTTCCTTTCCATAAAAGAAAACTACCCAAGAACCGAAAGCGGCTCTCAGGTAGTAAAATTATCTTATTTAAGCCTCTGTCTCAGCTTCTTCTGTTTCAGCTTCTACAGGCTCATCTGCCAGTAGTGCCTTCATACTTAAGCTAATCTTGTTATCAGCTGCGTTAAAGTCAACTACCTTAGCTTCAATCTCCTGTCCAATCTTTAAAACATCTGCCGGCTTGCCAACATGTTCTCTTGCAATCTGAGATACATGTAATAATGCATCTACACCTGTTTCTAATTCAACAAATGCACCAAAGTCTGTCATACGTGCAACACGTCCTTTTACAATGTTGCCTACTGCATACTTCTCATCAGCATTAATCCAAGGATTCTCATCCGGGAACTTCAAGCTTAATGCAATCTTACCTTCGTTAATATCCTTTACATATACACGTAACTGCTGTCCTACTGTGAAAGCCTTCTTCGGATTACCGATTCTGCCCCAGGACATCTCAGAAATGTGTAATAAACCATCAACACCGCCGATGTCTACAAATGCACCGAAATCTGTAATATTCTTAACAACACCATCAATTGTCATACCAACTTCAAGCTTTGCTAATGTCTCAGCCTGTAATGCCTGCTTCTTAGCAACTAACAGCTGCTTTCTGTCACCGATGATACGACGCTTGCGTGGATTAAACTCTGTAATTACGAATTCAATCTCCTGTCCGGCATACTTAGTTAAATCCTTCTCATATACATCAGATACTAGGCTTGCAGGAATAAATACTTTAGATTCTTCAACAGTTACTGTTAAGCCGCCCTGTACTGCCTGTGCTACAGTTCCTGTTAATACTTCCTTATTTTCAAATGCTTCTTCTAATCTCTTATTGCCCTTCTCAGCTGCCAATCTCTTGTAAGTTAGTAAAACCTGTCCTTCGCCATCGTTTACCTTAAGCACTTTTACTTCCATGGTATCACCAACTTTTGCAACTGTAGTTAAATCTGTTGGCGTATTTGAATACTCACTTCTTGTTAAAACACCATCTGACTTGTATCCGATATTCAGAACCATCTCGTCCTCTTTTACGGAAATAACTGTGCCTTCTACAACCTCTCCTGTTCTAATTGTCTTTAATGACTGCTCCAATAATTCGTCAAAGTTTTCTGACATGGGTGTAAACCTCCTCGATAATATTATTTGGGGTGGAAGCCCCTGCTGTAATACCTATACTACCTACGGATTGTAACCGACTGCTATCCAAGTCTACAAGTGTCTGTATATAATAAGTAGCTTTACATTCTTCCTTACATATCTCATACAGCTTCTGCGTGTTTGAACTATGCTTATCTCCAACCACCAGCATTACATCCACACCAGCAGCAATCGTTCTTGCTT
>CAZLTS010000054.1:0-6676 GCA_964562495.1 uncultured Lachnospiraceae bacterium
AAGCACGCCGCCAGCGTTCATCCTGAGCCAGGATCAAACTCTCGTTAAAAATTTGATTCGTTCAGATGAACTTGGCTTTTAAAACCATTCGTTCGTCCGTTTGCTTCTTTCGAAGCTTTACTGTTTTCTTGGTTCCGATATCTTTCGATATCAGTTCGCTGAAATTCATTTTGAATTTTCAGGGATGGTTTATAATTGTTCAATTTTCAATGTTCTTTTTAACTCGCCGGTTGCAATCGGCTCAGTTATTATATCAGATACTTGATTGTTTGTCAAGCACTTTTTTAAATTTCTTTTTGCTGTCTTTTTGACTTTCGTCAGCAGCGACAGCTCATCAATAATATCAAAGTTGGCATCATATGTCAAGCACTTTTTTATTATTTTTCTGTGTCTCTTGCGACAGCTCGTATATAATATCAAAAGGTGTCGACTTTGTCAACACCTTTTTTCAATCTTTTATAAACTTTTTATCTAATAAAATTTCCCAATGGATTATGGGTATAAATATATCTGGTTCCTGGATTAGACAATACAGCTTGGAGCATTTCATTTCCTGTATCTGTACTGCTGGTTGCTGTAAGCACCAGACATATAATCCACAAAATCATAAGTCCTTCTGCCAAACCAAGCGCCAGTCCTAACAAATGATTAAAGGAATTCAGCACAGGCAG
Source organism: uncultured Lachnospiraceae bacterium (assembly GCA_964562495.1). Classification (GTDB taxonomy): domain Bacteria; phylum Bacillota; class Clostridia; order Lachnospirales; family Lachnospiraceae; genus CANQSA01. The sequence goes on from CAZLTS010000054.1 coordinate 672, forward strand.
CTTGCTTACAATATTACATACGCCAATCACAATCCGCAGCAATAACATGACCGCAATAAATACACAAGCAAATACAGCGGCATATAATACCCAGCCTGCCAGCGCATCCGCTACTAAATCCGAGAAATATTCTCGTCTTATCTCTACTACCTGATTATCTCCTACAGTTTCTGAATCCGCATTTGTCATCCCCCTTGTTAAAGCGGCGGTTGAAAGATTATCTTCTATGGTTTCTGAAACCGCATTTGTCAGCGTCTCAGGCAGACCTAACTCAGCCAGCATATCATCTACCTGTTCTGCATCAATCCCAATTTCTACATTATCCAATCCCACAGTAGGCCATTTAGAAGCCAGTCCTTCATCTACAAATTGATACACTGGTTCCTTAACGCTGTCATAAACCTTGGTTTCCTTCAATGAATTTGTTAACACCGGTGTAATACAATACGCTGCCGTAAGAGACAACGCCACTGCCACAAAAGATAGCACAATTCGAACAAATCCCTTATGGTAGCCAATAAATGCCATAGCAGCTAAAAAAACAAATGTTATAATCGTAATTCCTGTTTCCATAGTACTCCGTTCCGCAGACGCTCGTCGTCGAGGAGCTCACGTTCCGCTACTTTAATTTAATCTTCTGTAACTTACTTGCACCTACATAATAATAGGTATATGTCTGTTCTGCAGGCAGCAAATCTATGATTTGGTCTGAAAATGTATACTTAAACTTTTCCTTACCACTTAGAGTAATCACTCTGCAATCAAAGGAATCATACATAAGTACCGTATCCCCAGCAAGCTTCACTGTATCATAATCCACCTCATAGGTAGTTTCCAGTGTTTTCTTTCCTGATAAATCATACACTGTAAGGGTATATGGTTCTTCCTTTGTACTATCATAAAAGACAAGTCCAATATAATCAGAGCTGTAAAACACCTTCTTTACTTCATTACTAAACGTCTCTTCTGCTATAATCTCTGGTTTGCTATCCATAGAATAAATGGTAAACATATTATCTCCAAAGGCCACTGCAGTATCTTCATTTAAGAATTCCACTTCCGGTACAATGGTGGTCTTATATTGATTAAATCCGCCCACCATGCGATCCACTTCATTTTCTCCAATGTCTGTGAAGTTATAAAATAGCACTTTCGTTTCTGTCTGCCCGCCACTAACACACAGATAAGAAACGACCATTTTCGTTCCATCTTCTGATAGAGAAAAATCAATAGGATACCCGCTTCCGTCCAGAACTGTTTTACCTGTAATTAACGTATTACCATCTTTATCCCGTACTTCAATGTAATTCGATTCGCCATCCTCTTCTAGTGCAGCCACAACGCCTTGGTCTGCCACCTCCAGCTTCACCACAGGGTACTGCATCTCCATCTTGCTTTCCTGTCCTGTTTTATCATAAACATAAACCGTATTAGATTCCTGCTCGCCCACTGCAATGTAACTATCGCAAATATCAATCATAGGCGTTTTCATATCGTATGCCTTCGCCCATAGCTGCTCTGTGCCATCAAAACAGGTAATTCCATCATTACTGTAGCGCAGCAGATATGTGTCAAACACTGCATACTCATAGCTTTCCCCTTTTCCAATTTCTGTTTCTTCCTTCACTGTATAACCACTGTAGGTACGGGTGGAATTATAAATCCCAACGCCTACCACAACAAGCAGTATTAAAACTATTCCGATTATAATCGGTCTTCGTCTGCCGACTCTCCCCCTCGATGATAAACCAGCCATTTCTTTTGTCCCCTTTCCTTGGTTCTTCCATTTTAATGCATTCCTTACGTTTATGCAAGTAATTGTTACTATGGAAGAATCAGTTTTTGTCCTTCGTAGATGGAATAATCCTCATCCAGATTATTTGCCTCTCGTAATTTTTCCAACATATCGCTATCATTATATATTTTCATACAAATCTGAAATAAAGTTTCCCCTTCTTTTACTGTATAATAGGAAACGCTGGCGTTAACCTGCTCCGTTTCCGTTTTTTCCTCTTCTGTATCCTTATTTTTCGTTTCCTTCTGTGCCTGGGCAGTGGTTTGCTCCTCCAGTGTTGTGGTAACTTCTCCCTTTACTTCTTCCACCACCACATCTTTTCCACTTTCATTCTCCTGTTCATTTTGTCCAGCCAATGTGGATACAGTTTTGGACAACTCATCCAATTCTCCTTTTTGTTGTAATACCGTCACAGCCATAACTACAAATGCGATGGTTGCCACCATGCCTCCCGCTTTGGCAATTCGCCCACTCCATAAAGCACGTCCTTTATTTTCTCCAAGTGCCAGGCGAAACATTCCACCCTTTTGCTTTGCCTCTCCATTTTCATCTAACTGCATTAGCTTGACCTTATGTTCCATAAAATAGGCTTCTAAGTTTTCATTTTTTTCATAATAAATGGCATATCCCTCTTCCCGCTGCCACGTTCCATTTTCACATCGCCAGAAGCCACTTTCTCCCTCCTGGCGTTCCTTTTGAAAACAGATTTGATTTTGTTTTCCAAATTGCTCCACTTGAATTTTCAGCAAATCCATTTGCACATTATGGTTGCTTTGGGGCAAATCTACATACCAGCCTACTACATCTAAGGAATTAAAATACTTTCCTTTTTCAGCTAGAAGCTGCTTCCATAACTCCTGGGTAAATGTAGGTGCTGCTGTTACCGTAGGTGCCTGCAATAAAGCAGATACAAATATGTAAGTGACACCTTTTTGTACGCATACGGTTCCAAGTAAGATTCCATAGGACACTTCCTGTTCGCCGGCAGGTATTTGCTTTAAAAACAGCATCACGTAATCTTCAACGTATATTTTAAAATTGTCTTTTGACGTTCCAATCTGACGAATGTTCTTAGGTATTTTCAAGTTTTCATTTTTCTCATTTTCTTCCGGTAAGTCCTTATAAATAATCTCTATCATACTCTCACCTTTCTGCCGTATACGGCCAACCTTCCATACCTAAGAATAGCATGTTTACAGGAAAAAATACTGTCGATAGACTGCCAAAAACTATAAAATGTTTCGACAGATTTTCCCTTGAATAGTTTTTTCCCTGGTGGGCATACTTACTGCTGTCACCACATACCCTAAATTAAATAGTCAAAGGAGGCTGTTTTGCAGAACATAAATCCCATTACTACGGCAACGAAGGAGGAAATCTATTATTTTGACTCCAATCATCCACAGGCTGCTGCCCGTCTGGCTGCAGGACTGACAGCCTTGCTTCCGGCATTTCCTACAGAGCAAACGCCTTTTGTTTTTCTATGTATCGGCAGTGACCGTTCTACAGGAGACAGTCTGGGGCCGTTAACCGGATACAAGCTTGCAAAATATCCCTTTCCTTATACCTATGTATATGGAACACTTTATAACCCTGTGCATGCTTTAAATCTACAGGAAACCTATGATGAAATATTACATTTATATGAAAATCCATTTATTATTGCCATTGATGCCTCTTTAGGTGCCAGACCGCACATTGGTTGTATTACTCTGGCAAACACACCTTTAAAACCGGGGCTGGGTGTAAAAAAAGACCTCCCACAAGTGGGAGACCTGTCCATTACCGGTATTGTAAATCACAAAAAAGCAGGCAGCACTCACATCTTACAAGCCACCCGACTGTCCACTGTAATGAACATGTCCGACTGCATTGTAAAAGGTATCCGCACTGCCCTGCTTCTAATCTAATTAATAAATCCACTGTATAAATGCCTGTTTTTCATTACGATAATAGCCCATATCTTCGTAAAACTGCAGAATGCCTTCATCTTTTGAGGACGTGGTAAGCATTACCTTGTAGCAGCCTGCCTCGGTAGCCATTTCTTTCACATACTCTAACAGAGCTGTAGCCCAACCTTGACGTCTGTACTGTTCATCTGTAATCAGATTCTCTATAATGGCGAAGGGGCGCTGTCCATGAGTCAGGTTGGGAACAATCATCACTTGTGCTGAGCACACAATTTTGCCATCCTCTTCTCCCACTAACACATGAAGTCCTTTTCCATCTATCATGCTCTTCCAGATATTCTTAATATGCTCTGTTTCAGCCGGCTTTGGCGTATGATGAAACTGCACATACAAATCCAGCATATTGTCTAAATCCGACTCCACTACTTCTCGAATTGTTTTTTTCTTTTCCATTTGTACTGCCCTCCATTTCTATGCTTTTCTTCCAGTTACATCTATAACTTCATTATAACATTCCTTACTGTGATTGCAAGAAATTTATAATCTGCGAAGCCCCTTAGGATAATGATTTTTGCATATGCCATTGCTTGCCTTTCCCCAGCCAAGGGAGTAATCATTTGCGCACACTAAAACCCAGCCTTTTTCCTTGCATGGCAGTGTCTGCCCTGCCTGATATGCCAAAGCTTCCGTCTCTTGTTCCAAACACAGACTAGTCTTTACGTCTTGTGGCTTACACGCCATAGCCAACCCATGTGCTGGTTGAAAACGGTCTTTTTTATAGGTTGCAATGTGAAGTCCCGGGCGCAGTACGCGCAGCCCCTTTAAATCTACCATTCCCTCTGGAAGCAGATACAGCTGTTCCCCAAATAACAGCAAACGTGACAACACACCTTCTGTTGTCCACATAGAATCTGTAAGCAATTGATTCGCAAATTCAATATACTGTTCCCTTTGCTGTTTTGTAAGCTTCTCTTTCGTTTTTCCCTTTCCTTTTTTCGTTTTCTTTCCACCATCGCTTATTTCGGAACGCACGTCCCCCTCACCATGATGTAAAAACACTGCTGCATAATGTCCTTCTCCCCGTTCTCTATGGGGCCAGATCCGTCGTTCATGAAGCAGGGTAAATTCCGGATGTGCTTTACAAAATGCTGCTGCCACTTCTTCATCCTCTTCCACCGCAAAGGTACAGGTGGAGTACACGATTCGTCCTCCCGGCCTAAGCATTTTCACAGCCTGCTCTAATATAGATAACTGACGCTTAGCACACATTTTTACATGTTCTACACTCCACTCTTCTATAGCTTCCGGGTTCTTCCGAAACATTCCCTCACCTGAGCAGGGAGCATCTACAATAATCTTATGGAAGAAGTTTGGAAAATGGTCTACCAGCTCTTCCGGTGCGTGGTTGGTTACGACTCCATTTCTCACACCCATTCGTTCTATATTCTGGGACAGGATGGCTGCCCTTGCAGAATGAATCTCGTTTGATACAAGCAGCCCTCTTCCCTTAAGTTTTCCTGCCAGCTGGGTACTTTTTCCACCGGGAGCTGCGCATAAATCCAATACATACTCTCCCGGTATCACCTCTGCCAGCTCTGCTGTAATCATAGCACTGGGTTCCTGTATATAATAGGCTCCGGCATCGTGTAAATAATGCTTCCCCGGTCTTAGTGTACTGTCATAATAATAACCGGTTTCACACCAAGGCACCTGCTGTAAATCTGCAAATGGCACCCTTTCTCCCTTCAAAGGATTCACACGAAGTCCTTGCACTGCAGGCTTCTCATAGGAATCAAAAAATGGGTCCCATTCCTCCTTAGGCAAAATCTTCTGTATACTATCTACAAAGCTGTCCGGCAGCAATGCTTTTCTATGATTATCGTTCATTTTTCCTCCGTAATATGACTTTCTTGCATCTATGAACTCCTTGCTTTAGGGGTGTCCGCACCGGCCGCAGCCACAGCCAAAGGAAACTTCCCGCTACATAAATGGGATTGTGAACAGAAACATATTTCCCATTTCGTATAAATCCGGTTAAAACGCCCTTTATCTGTGTTTTCTGCAAGGGTCCTTCAATTTCCTTTTGATTATCCCCAACCATGTAAAATCCGTCTTGCTTCACCCTCCAGATTCGGTGCAAAACCAGAATACCTTCTGTTCTCCGATATAGCACCACATCTCCTCTTTTTAGCTTCTCCGGCGCTGCCTGGGCAATTACAGCCTCATCTCTTCCCGGCACAAACATAGGATACATGCTATACCCCTGCGGCTTAATCTGTACGGTTTTTCCTTCTGCAAGC
>CAZLTS010000055.1:0-6665 GCA_964562495.1 uncultured Lachnospiraceae bacterium
TTACATTAAGCTGTATTATGGATATTGATCACAATGGTAACATTATTGATCATGAAATCTGTGAAGGGGTGATTCGGGTTAACCGTCGTATGACTTATACAGCGGTACGCCAGATTTTAGAGGAAACAGATGAGAAGGTTATGGAAACCTATCAGGATTATATAGACCTGTTTTGTCTTATGAAGGAGCTGGCAGATAAGCTTCGCAAAAAGCGTCATGAAAGAGGTGCAATCGATTTTGACGTGCCGGAGGCGAAGATTAAACTAGATGAAAGAGGCCAGGTTGTAGATGTAATCTCTTATGAGAGTAATGTAGCAACTAAGATTATCGAAGATTTCATGTTGGCTGCCAATGAGACTGTGGCAGAACATTTCTTCTGGCAGGAAACACCCTTTGTGTACCGAAGCCATGAGAAGCCTGACGGAGATAAGATTGACCGTTTCCGTTTGTTTATTGAGAATTTTGGCTACACACTGCATTTAGGCGGGAAAGAGCTGCACCCTAAGAAAATGCAGCAGCTTTTGGAACAGGTAGCCGGCACTGAAGATGAGATTTTAATCAGTCGTCTTGCGCTTCGTTCTATGCAGCAGGCCAGATATACAACCACTGCAGATGGTCATTTTGGATTGGCAGCCAAGTATTACTGTCATTTTACCTCGCCCATTCGAAGATATCCGGATTTGCAGATTCATCGCATTATAAAGGAAGCCCTTCATGGACAGTTAGATGAGAAACGAATTAGCCATTATAAAACAGTGTTGCCTCAGGTAGCAGTCCATTCCAGTGAAATGGAACGCCGGGCAGAGGAAGCAGAAAGAGATACCATTAAGCTAAAGAAGACGGAATACATGGAACAGTTCGAAGGGGAGATGTTTACCGGTGTTATATCAGGGGTAACTGCCTTTGGTTTCTATGTAGAGCTGCCTAATACCGTAGAGGGCATGGTACATGTGAATACATTGACGGATGACTATTATATTTATGACGAGAAGAATTATCAGTTAATCGGTGAAACAACCGGGCGAACCTTCTATTTGGGACAGGAGGTTACAGTACAGGTAACCGGAACAAACCGGATGTTAAAGCAGGTTGATTTTGGCCTTGTAGGACAAAGGGAACACCGTAGAAAGAAGACCGGCAGGAAGGAAGGCGGACGTGGGAAAAGAAAGTAAGAAATTAATTGCCAATAATAAAAAAGCATATTTTGATTATTTTGTTGAAGATACCTATGAGGCTGGCATTGTTTTGCATGGAACAGAAGTAAAGTCCTTGCGTCAGGGCAAATGTAGTATCAAAGAGGCGTTTATTAAAATCGAACAGGGAGAAGTATTTGTTTATGGTATGAATATTTCGCCCTATGAACAGGGAAATATTTTTAATAAAGATCCGCTTCGTGTGCGCAAGCTTCTGTTAAACCGAGTGGAGATTCGTAAAATCAGCCAGCAGGTGGCACAGGATGGTTATACACTGGTGCCATTGCAGGTATATTTAAAGGGAAGTCTTATGAAAATGGAAATCGGCATCGCCCGAGGCAAGAAGCAGTATGATAAACGACAGACAATTGCCAAGAAGGATCAGCGCCGGGAAGCAGAAAAAGAATTCAAGGTAAAAAATCTGTATTGACATTTTCGTATATTTCGCATATGATGATACAGAACATGGGATCGCAATGGTTTCGACAGGTTCGTTGAAGATGGAGAAGCTATCCGTATGCAATGCGTTAAATGGCAAACTTAAATTAAACGCAAACAATAATGTTGCATTAGCAGCCTAAGCTGCTTGTCAGCCCTAAGCCACTCACAGCTTAGGAATCTGGCATCGACTATGTGAGAAACGATACTTACTAAGCTTTGCGTAAGTAGGCGTATTATGAAGCTACTAAGGGGAATTGGTTGTTTGTTCCTGATTCTCTAAGGGAATGTTTAAGAATAAACTATGATAGTAGAAGGACATGGGATACGGGTTTGGACACGGGTTCGACTCCCGTCGATTCCACGAATAAGGCCATGCCAGAGGCATAGGTAGTTAACAGGCAGGTATTTAGGAACCTGCCTGTTTTTAGAAGAAGGTAACCGGGGGTGGAATATATGGTGGCGATAATTCCGGCTTATGAACCGGAGCAGACGTTGGTGGAGGTTGTAAACAATATAAGGAAGACAATAGACTGTGACATAGTTGTGGTAGATGATGGAAGTGGACCGGAGTATGGCAAGATATTTGGTAGTCTTCCTGCGGATGTGGTGCAGCTTGTTCATGAGAAAAATCGTGGCAAGGGGGCTGCCATTAAAACAGCCCTTTCTTACATATGGGAGAAGATGCCCAAGACGGATTCTGTTATTACCATAGATTGTGATGGACAGCATACGGTGGAGGATATGATACGCATTCAGGAGAAGCTTACAGTAAGCCCGGATGCCCTCGTGTTAGGCTGCAGAGCTTTTGAGAATTCCATTCCATTTCGAAGCCGTTTGGGAAATACGGTAACCAGGTATGTATTTAAATCAGCAACTGGTGTGATGATTTCGGATACACAGACGGGACTGCGAGGATTTTCCAGAGCACAGATTCCGTTTATGGTACAGACTCCCGGAGACCGTTATGAATATGAGATTAATGTATTGCTAGAATGGGCCAAAGGAAAACGTCCCATTGTAGAAGTGCCTATTGCAACTATATATCTAAATGGAAATCAGTCCTCTCATTTTCGTCCCATTCGGGATTCTATTATTGTGTATAAGGAGATTATTAAATTTTCCTGTGCATCTTTGTTAAGCTTTGTAGTGGATTTTATTTTATTTGCGCTGTTTTCTGCATTGCTGGCAGGGGTGCAGGGTGGTCTGATTATCAGTAATATCGTAGCACGTATTTTTAGCGCCTGCTTTAATTTTTATTTAAACAAGCATTATGTGTTTCAAAGTAAGGGAAGCCTTAAGAAAGAAGCGTTACAGTATGGTGCATTGGCTGTGCTTGTACTTACTGCCAATACCATTGTGTTAAAGCTGCTTGTTACTTATGTAATACATTGGCGGCTTCTGGCTAAGATTATTACAGAGACCATAATGTTTCTATTTAGCCTGACAATTCAGAAAATGATTATTTTTAAAAACGGAGAGCGTAGAGTGTCATGAAGAAAAAACAATATTGGAAGATAATTCTGGTTGCGTTGGTGGATATTGTTCTGGCGGCTTTGTGTGTAGGCGTAGTTGTACTATTTCACTATGTACTGCCGCAGGTAGAGGAAGATGCAGGAACTCGTTTATCCAGCGCTTATCGAACCCATGAACAACAGTTTACATTGCCAGGTAGCGAAAATGAAACAACAGCAGACGGTGAAATAACAACGGGTTCTGATGCAGCCGGAGGAAGTGAAACAACAGCAGATAGTGAGACAACAGAAGGCAGCGAAGAAGCTACCACCAAATCCACAGGAGGCGGTCATCATGGAAGCGGCAGTGGCAGTAATAGTGGCGGTAAGGTAAATACGAAGAATACAGGAACCAGTGAGATTAGCGCAGATACGTCTTCAACATTAGGTTTAGACAACAAGCAGGCAACAGAGCTTGCAACAGAGAAATCTGACAGCTACAATATCTCCATTACCAAATACGAAGTGGGAAGTGGAGATGATAAGGTTACCTATTATGCAGCGGATATCTATGTATCCAATGTGCAGGTATTGCAAAACGGCTTTGCCGAAGACAGCTATGGCAAAAACATTCGGGAAAATCCCGATGAAATTGCAGAGCGGAACAATGCCATTTTTGCCATATCTGGGGATTTCTATGGAAACAGCGAAACCGGCGTGGTAATTCGAGATGGAATTTTGTATCGGCAAAATGTAAATGATGCAGATATTTGCGTATTGTATCAAAATGGTACAATGGAAACCTACAGCCCGGAGGAGTTTGATGCAGATGCGGTATTGGCACAGAACCCCTGGCAGGCATGGAACTTTGGACCGGCGCTGTTAGATTCTAACGGCAATGTACCTGACACCTTCCGCACGACCAGCTACTTAAATAAAGAAAATCCCAGGTGCGCCATTGGCTATATTGCACCGGGACACTATATGATGGTTGTAGTAGATGGCAGAGATGAAGGCTATTCCCGAGGGGTAACCATTACAGAACTGGCAGAGATTATGAAGGACTTAGGCTGTATGCGCGCCTATAATTTAGACGGCGGCAAATCAGCTGTGATGTATTATAATGGCAGCTTTGTAAATCAAGTATTAGATGGTGGCCGTAGTATTAGTGATATTATATACATAGAGGAGGAGTAAGTGGCATATGAAGAAGTTAAAGGCTTTGATAGAAACTTTGCTGCCACATGCGTCCATTATTCTGGCAGCGGCATTTATTACATTTTGGATTCTGGATTATCTAAATCCTTTAATCGGTTTTTTAGATAATGATATTTCTAATGTGCTGCTATTGGTATTTTGCATCCTTTCCCTGCTAAATGGGATTTTGGCAGCAGTCCTTGTATGGAAAAAGAAAAAATAGAGAACGCTAATATAAAACGTCAGTATTGCGATTTAGATTGCAATGCTGACGTTTGTTCTATTTATAGTAGAACACAGAAAATTCACAAAATAAAATTGAAATTGGGGTTGACAAAAAAATACGAAAGTGCTATCTTTACTTACGAAGATATTAGCACTCAAATTTAATGAGTGCTAACAGAGAACACGAACAAAATAAGCACAAATGAGGTGGGTGTGTTGGACGAAGCGTTGGATGAACGTAAATTAAAAATATTAAAAGCCATTATCCAGAATTACTTAGAAACGGGTGAACCGGTTGGTTCCAGAACCATTTCCAAGTATACAGATTTAAACCTAAGCTCAGCAACCATTCGGAATGAGATGGCAGACTTAGAAGAGGCTGGATACATTTTACAACCCCATACTTCAGCAGGTCGTATTCCATCAGATAAGGGGTATCGCTTATATGTGGACCACATGATGGAAGAACGGGAACAATCCCTGCGGGAGAAGGAGGCAGAGGTTGATGAGATGAAGGAAGGCTTGCTTGACCGCATGGACCGCTTAGAGAATATGCTGGAAAGCATGGCGAAGTCTCTGGCAGTGAATACAAACTATGCAGCCATGATTACCACACCGAAGTATACCATGAACCGCATTAAGTTCATCCAGTTATCCATCGTGGAACCGACCAAGCTGCTATGTGTAATCGTAACCCAGTCGAAGCTCATTAAGAATAAGATTCTTGAGATTCCAGAGGAGATTAACAACGAAGATTTATTAAAGCTTAACGTTATGTTAAACACATCTCTGGCGGGACTTACATTGGAAGAGATTAATCTTGCTATGATTTCCCAGCTGACAGGGCAGGCCGGAAACTTGACTCACATTCTACGGGATGTCATCGATGCCATAACAGAGGCATTTGATAATGACGAGAATCTGGAGATTTACACCAGTGGCGCAACGAATATTTTTAAATATCCGGAATTAAGTGACAAAGAAAATGCAAGTAAACTGATTAGCACGTTGGAAGAGAAGAAGGTTTTAGCCGGCTTGCTTACGGATTCCATGAATGGGGATTCAGATACAGGGATTCAGGTTTACATCGGTGATGAAACACCAGTGCAGAGCATGAAGGACTGCAGCGTGGTAACTGCCACTTACGAGATTGAAGATGGGGTAAAAGGTACCATTGGAATTATCGGTCCGAAGCGTATGGATTACGAGAAAGTTGTAGAAACTTTAAATACAGTAAAGAAGCAGCTGGGTAATGCGTACAAGAAGGCAGAATCAGATGAAACATAGAGATGGGAGATAGGAATGGAAGAAAAGAAGCAGGAAGAGTTCCAGGAAGAAGTTACGGAGACTGTGGAGGAAGAACGAACACAGACTGAGGCGGCAGAGGAAGCCCAGACAGAGCCGGAAACGGATTCTAAGGAAGCAGAAGAAACAGATACAGAAGCCAAAGAAAAGGGCAAGGGCATCTTTAAGAAGAAAGATAAGAAGGATGCCAAGGATCAAAAGATCGAAGAACTGACAGATAAGTATACAAGACTGATGGCAGAGTTTGAGAACTTCAGAAAGCGTACTGAAAAGGAAAAAACAGCGATGTTTGAAGTAGGAGCCAAAAGCATTGTAGAAAAGATTCTGCCGGTTGTAGATAACTTCGAACGGGGACTGGCAGCAGTACCGGAAGAAGAGAAGCAAACCCCATTTGTAGACGGCATGGATAAGGTTTATAAGCAGTTTACAGCCAGTCTGGAAGAAGCAGGGGTAACACCCATTGAAGCAGTGGGACAGGAATTTGATCCTGAGCTGCATAACGCAGTGATGCACATTGAAGATGAAGCTTTCGGCGAAAACGTAGTAGCAGAAGAGTTTCAGAAGGGCTACAAGTACCGGGACAGTGTTGTAAGACATAGTATGGTAAAGGTAGCAAATTAATAAGGTCACAGTTTTGTGAGTAGTACAAATCACGACATAGATTGATTTATTTGAAGGAGGAAAATTATCATGGGTAAGATTATTGGTATTGACTTAGGTACAACAAATAGTTGTGTAGCAGTTATGGAAGGCGGTAAGCCAACCGTTATCGCGAATGCAGAAGGCATCCGTACAACACCATCCGTAGTAGCATTTACAAAAACAGGTGAGAGACTTGTCGGAGAACCGGCAA
>CAZLTS010000056.1:0-6657 GCA_964562495.1 uncultured Lachnospiraceae bacterium
ATTTCTATTTTTCCAACTCTATATTTTCCTTAAATTTCCCACGAAAGCTTAAACTTATAGAATAGGGGAAATTCAATCCCCCGGCAGGAATTCCAGTTGACTGCCAGGGAATTGAATTTCCCCTTTTTCTTTACTGTTTTTAACTTTCGTGAAATTTCCCTAAAAAGGATTGCACCCGTTCGTTCTGGGAATTAAATATCTCATCTGGTGTGCCTGCTGCTGCAATTACGCCTTTGTCCATAAATACAACTTTATCTGACAACTCTCTGGCGAATTCCATCTCATGGGTAACGATTACCATAGTCATATTCATATCTGCCAGGGATTTGATTACCTTTAGCACCTCATGGGTAAGCTCCGGATCCAGTGCTGAGGTAGGCTCGTCAAAGAACAGAATCTTTGGTTTTAAAGCCAATGCCCGGGCAATGGAAACACGTTGGGACTGTCCGCCGGATAACTGATAAGGGTAAGCATCTGCCTTCGTTCCTAATCCTAGTCTTTCTAACAGCTCCATGCCTTCCTTCTCTGCCTGCTGTCTGGGTATCTTTAACACCTTAATGGGTGCTTCTGTTACATTCCGCAGCACACTATAGTGGGGAAACAGGTTGAAATTCTGAAATACAAAGCCTGTCTGCTGCCGAATCTCTTTTAATACCGGCTCCTTGGCATAAACTGCCTTATCATCTATAGTTTCCACCATTGTCTTGCCATCTATTATAATGCTGCCCCGGTCAATGGTTTCCAACCGATTAATACACCGTAGAATCGTTGACTTTCCAGAACCAGAGGAACCAATGATGGATAAAATTTCTCCATCCTCTACTGATAAAGAGATATCCTTTAGCACCTGTAGCTTTCCAAAGCTTTTCTGTAAATTATTTACTTCTAATACTGCCATTTAAATTCCTTTCTTATCGATAATAACGTAGCTTACGTTCTGCCAAATTAAAGCACTGCTGCACAATAATATTCATAACCAGATAAAATACACCTGCCATAATCAGTGGAATAACACTGGCTTCTCTTGCCATATTCTTAGTTGCTAACTGATACAGCTCTGCTACACCGATTACCTGGGCTAAAGACGTGTCCTTAACCAGTGTCATAAATTCATTGCTCATAGGTGGCAGAATCCGCTTAATTACCTGAGGCATCACGATTTTAAAGAAGGTCTGCAGCTTAGAAAAGCCTAATACCGTAGCTGCCTCCTTCTGACCTACTGGAATTCCTTCAATGCCGCTTCGATAGATTTCTGCAAAATAGGCGGCATAATTCAGAGAAAATGCTACAATGGCTGCCGTCATAATATCCATGTTCTTACCAATGATATAGTATGGGGCAAACTTCCAGAACATTAGCTGTAAAATCAGTGGCGTGCCACGCATAATAACTAAATACAATTTAACCGGGATATTCACGATCCACACCTTTGTCATACGTCCAACACAGGCAAGCAATCCCAGTGGCAAGCCAATTAACAGGGTAAAGAAAAATACCTTTAAGCTTTCTAACGCCGCTGTCAGCATAAGCTTAAATAATTTACCAATTGCCTCTGTGGACATACCACCTTTACTGCTGCCTGTGTCTGTAGCTTCACTATCTGCATCTGTTTCAAACCAACGGCTGCTGATTTCAGCTATTGTGCCGTCCTCTTCCATTTCCTTAAGGGTCTGATTGACTGCATCACAGGTCTCCGTATCGTCTTTACGAAATGCAATGGCGTATTCCTCTTCTGCCAACACACCATCTAAAATCTTATATTCTCCCTCGTGCTGCTTCATATAATAACGGGCAACAACCTCGTCCATAATAACCGCATCCGAGCCACTGGTTGCCAGATCTAACATAGCCTGTACGTTATCCTCCAGCAAAATAACCTCACCTAAGGAATCCTTAAACTCCTGATTGTCATCAATCGCCTCTGAGGCAGTAGAACCATTTTGTGCCACTACCTGTTTGCCCGCCAGGTCATCTAAGCTGTTCATATCACTGTCTGCCAATACAACTGCCACCTGATTATTGGTCATATAGCTGTCGCTTAAAAGCATCTGCTCCTGTCGCTCAGGGCTTACAGACAAACCATTCCAAATACAATCAATGGCTTCTGTTTTTAGCTCCTGCTCCTTCGCATTCCAACTAATGGGCTGTAGCTTCAATTCCCAGTTTAACCGCTTACATACCTCTCGTGCTAAGTCAATGTCAAAACCTACAATTTCATTGTTTTCATCTCGATATCCCATAGGTGGAAAAGAATCATCCAGTCCTAGGATAAAGGTCCGTGTCGTCCCCTCTGTCTGTTCTTCTGTGGCTGCCTGGCTTACACTGCTCCATGCTGTACATAGAACCAGAATCAAGGTCAAGGCAACCCATAGTTTCTTTCGTTTTCTCATGCTTGTGTTTCTTCCTTCTGCACATTTTATTTATTTTGATAATACTTTAGCATAGCAAAGCATCTACGTCAAGAAAAACCGCCGGCTGTTATGCACGACGGTTTTTCATTACTCTACATTTTACTCAATAATTTTACTAGGTTCAGCGTTTAGATTGAATCCGGATAAAATATAAGTCATCATTCTTGCCTTAGCAATTTCTAACTCCTGCTGGGTCAATTCTGTTTCGGTCTTCAGGACCGGTACCTCATAAATCTTCATCATATTCATTTCTATCATCTCCTATACCGTGGTAATGCTGCGGTTTTGGGGTAGCGCGTATTCACAACGTAATACGTATGCTTTAGTATATGCGTTCTGATTTCAGAAAGCAAGTCCATTTTTTATTTTCGGAGTTTCAGCTAATTTCCACAATTATTTTACGGCTTCTTTCATGGATTTTACATATTGTTGCAACGCAACCTTCGCATCTGCGCCATGTTTTTCAATAATCTTAACAATAGCACTTCCTACGATAACACCATCTGCAATGGCACTGTACTGTGCTGCCTGCTGCGGTGTATTAATACCAAAACCAACTGCTGCCGGAACATCTGTAACAGACTTGATTGTCTCTAAAATGCTGCCTAAATCTGTCTTAATCTCGCTTCTCATACCTGTAACACCTAGAGAAGATACTACATAAATAAAGCCTGTAGCTTCAGAAGCGATTGCCTTAATCCGGTCTTCTGATGTAGGAGCAATCATGCTGATTACATCTACGCCATTACTCTTAGCAATGTCTAGCAGCTCTCCCTTCTCTTCATAAGGCATGTCCGGAATAATAATTCCGTCAATTCCTACTGCCTTACACTTGCCAAAGAACTTCTCATAGCCGTACTTAAATACAGGATTTAAATAAGTTAAAAATACAAGGGGAATCTGCGTCTTTTCCCGTACAGATGCAACCATATCAAACACCCTGTCTGTTGTAGTGCCGGCAGATAAAGCCCGAATGTTAGCATCCTGAATAACAGGACCTTCTGCAATGGGATCTGAAAACGGAATACCGATTTCAATCAAATCCGCACCTGCTTCCTCCATGGCTAAAATATATTCTTCTGTTTTATCTAAATTAGGATCACCGGCAGTTAAAAAACCGATAAACGCCTTCTTATCTTTAAATGCATTTGAAATCTTACTCATGTAGGTCTACCCCCTTATATCTTGCAATGGCTGCCACGTCCTTATCACCACGTCCGGATAAGCAGCAAATAATAATATCATCTTTCTTCATAGTTGGTGCAAGCTTCATTAAATGAGCAACTGCATGGGCACTTTCAATAGCACAAATGATACCCTCTGTCTTGGCAATATATTCAAAGGCTGCCACTGCCTCATCATCTGTTACTGGTACATAGGTTGCACGTCCTGTATCCTTTAAATGTGCATGCTCCGGTCCAACTCCGGGATAATCCAAGCCTGCGGAAATAGAGTAAACCGGTGCAATCTGACCATACTCGTCCTGACAGAAATAGGACTTCATACCATGGAATACACCTAAGGTTCCTGTTGCCATGGTGGCTGCTGTGCGATCTGTATCCACACCACGACCTGCAGCTTCACAACCGATTAACTGTACGCCCTCGTCCTTAATAAATTCGTAGAACATTCCCATAGCATTACTGCCACCGCCTACACATGCCATAACAGCAGTTGGTAATTTGCCTTCTTTTTCCAAAATCTGTGCTCTTGCTTCCTTACTGATTACACTCTGGAAATCACGAACAATCATAGGGAATGGATGGGGTCCCATAACAGAACCTAATACATATAAGGTATCATCTACTCGGGAAGTCCACTCACGCATTGCTTCATTTACAGCATCCTTTAAGGTCTGTGTACCACTTTCTACTGCATGTACCTTAGCACCTAACAGCTCCATACGGTATACATTTAATGCCTGTCTGATGGTATCCTCCTTACCCATGAAGATTTCACATTCCATATCTAACAGGGCTGCTGCTGTTGCTGTTGCCACACCATGCTGTCCTGCTCCGGTCTCTGCAATAACACGTGTCTTTCCCATGTACTTTGCCAATAATACCTGACCTAATACGTTGTTAATCTTATGAGAGCCAGTGTGATTTAAATCTTCTCTTTTAAAATAAATCTTTGCACCGCCTAAGTCCTTCGTCATCTTCTCTGCATAATATAATAAAGATGGTCTGCCTGCATATTCAGCCAACAGCTTATTTAAGTGGGCATTAAATTCCGGATCATTTTTATAGTGCTCGTAAGCCTCTTCTAAATGAATAATCTCATTCATTAATGTTTCTGGTATGTACTGTCCACCATGAATTCCATATCTTCCTTTTGACATATCTTCTTCCTCTCTACTGTCGTAATGTTTTTAGCATTTCTGCCTTATTTTCACTTCTCATAAAGGTTTCCCCAATTAATACGGCATTGGTGCCATTGTCCCGTAAGGTCTTTGTATCCTGTGCTGTTTTAATGCCGCTTTCCGATACAAATAAGATTTCCTCCGGCACCAGACTTCTTAAACGCACACTGTTTTGAATGTCCACTGTAAAGTTTCTAAGGTCCCTGTTGTTTACACCGATTATCTTCGCCCCTGCTGCCATGGCACGTTTTACTTCTTCTTCATCGTGGGCTTCTACCAACGCAGACAATCCCAATTGAGCTGCAATCTGACCATATTCTGACAACTGTTCATCTGTTAAAATGGCACAAATCAGCAATACTGCATCTGCACCCAGCACCCGGGCTTCATAAATCTGATAAGCGTCTACAACAAAATCCTTCCGCAGCAGCGGTGTATCCACTACCTGCCGGATTTCCTTTAAATATGCTCCGCTGCCCTTAAAATAATAAGGCTCTGTTAAAATGGACATGGCATCTGCCCCTGCAGCTTCATATTCCTTGGCAATCTCCACATAAGGAAAATGTTCTGCAATAATCCCCTTTGAGGGAGAGGCCTTCTTTACCTCACAAATAAAGGAAAGTCCGGGCTTCTTTAGTGCCTGAAAAAAAGGCTCACCCTGCCGGCTCTTCGGCAGTGCCTCCACTGCCTCCTTTGCCTGCTTTATCATATCCTCCAAGGGAATCTGCTTTTTCTGTTCTGCCACACGTTCCCTTGTTTTTGCTGCAATTTCTTCTAATATATTTCCCATAATTACCTCATTTTCGGAAGCTTAAGCGTTAGTTGCTGCTACAAAGCCTTCCAGCTGTGCCTTTGCCTTGCCGCTGTCAATAGCCTCTGCTGCCAGCTTAATACCTTCCTCAATGGAAACCTCCGGCTTTGCAATGTGAATTGCTGCACCTGCATTTAGCAGTACCGCATCTCTCTTTGCGCCCTGCTTACCATCTAAAATATCCCGGATAATCTGAGCATTTTCTGCTGCGTCACCACCAACTAATTCTTCCTTCTTGCAACGGTTAAATCCAAACTGCTCCGGTGTGATTGTATAGGAAGTAAATGTGCCGTCCTTTAACTCACAAACAGTAGTCGGTGCACTTAAAGAAATCTCATCAATGCAATCCTGTCCGTATACAACCATGCCACGCTTTACGCCCAGGTTGGCTAATACTCTGGCAAGCGGTTCAACCAGTTCTTCCTTATACACACCTAACAACTGCAGTGTAGCACCTGCCGGATTTGCAAGAGGGCCCAATACATTAAAGATGGTAGGAATACCGATTTCTTTTCTTACCGCACCTACAAAACGCATAGCTGGGTGATACTTCTGTGCAAATAAGAAGCACATGTTTTTCTCCTTTAATACATTAGCACTTTCTGCCGGTGCTAGCATCAGGTTTACACCTAAGTTTTCTAATACATCTGCTGTTCCACACTTACTGGAGGCTGCCCGGTTTCCATGCTTCGCAACAGGAACGCCCAAGGCTGAGGTTACAATTGCTGCTGTAGTGGAAATATTAAAGGTGTTGCTTCGGTCGCCACCGGTTCCTACGATTTCTAAAACGTCCATATCATTTAAGAACCGTTCACAGTGATTACGCATAACCTTAGCTGCTGCTGTGATTTCTGAAATCTCTTCACCCTTCATGTAAAGAGCTGTTAAAAATGATGCCTTCTGTGCATCTGTTGCTTCGCCGTTCATAATCTCATCCATAACGGCACTCATGGTTTCTTCACTTAAAGTTTCCTGCTTTACTAACTGTGCAATTGCTTCCTTAATCATTTTGTTCATCCTTTCTTGTAATAAAATTTTGTAAAATGCGTTTTCCTTCCGGTGTCATAATCGAT
>CAZLTS010000057.1:0-6510 GCA_964562495.1 uncultured Lachnospiraceae bacterium
AAGAAGCAGGAGGAAGAGCTGGGAACAACAGCCGCATTGATTCGAGGTGTGGCAGCAGCTTTGGCACAGGAAGGGTTTCACATTGGTGGTTTTGATGCTTATGTAACCAGTGATGTGCTTATGGGTGCTGGTATGTCCTCTTCAGCAGCAATTGAAAGTCTTATAGGTACGATTGTTTCTGGATTGTATAACGATATGGGGATTTCCCCGGTTATCATTGCCAAAGCCGGCCAGTATGCAGAAAATGTATACTTTGGCAAGCCTTGTGGCCTAATGGATCAGATGGCATGCAGTGTAGGTGGACTTATCTACATAGATTTTAAAGATGAGAAGAATCCTGTTGTAGAGCAGGTTCCTTGTGATTTTAAGAAGGAAAACTACAGCCTGTGTATTACAGATACCCTAGGTTCTCACGCAGATTTAACAGATGATTATGCGGCGATTCCGGCACATATGAAGCAGGTAGCCAAGCTGTTTGGCAAGGAATATTTAAGAGAAGTAGAACCAGAGGAATTCTATCAACAGATTGCTATGGTAAGGAAACAGGCTGGGGATCGCAGCACACTACGTGCTATGCATTTCTTTGGAGAAATGGAACGAGTAGCAAATGGAGTTTGTGCTTTGAAGAATCAGGATTTTAATACCTTTTTACAGATGATTGCCCAAAGTGGAGATTCTTCGGCGAAGCTGTTACAGAATATATACAGTAGTCATGATGTGGAGCATCAGAATGTAATGATTGCTTTGGCAGCCAGTGCACACATTCTAGGAGAGAATGGGGTGTCCAGAGTACATGGCGGTGGATTTGCAGGAACGATTCAGGCATTTGTAAAGCATGAGGCAGTGCCGGCGTATAAAGCATTTTTAGAAAGTATATTTGGAACAGGTTCTTGTCATGTATTAAATATAAGACCTTATGGGGGAATCCGGGTATTATAGGAGAACCAGAATCAGAATCTAATGAAGAGCAAAGAAAGGAGCAGCATATGAAAATATTAGTAACCGGAGGTGCAGGATATATTGGAAGCCATACCTGTGTGGAATTATTAGAAGCAGGTTATGAGGTAGCAGTATTAGATAATCTAAGCAATTCCAGCGAGGAATCTATTGCAAGAATTAAGGAGATTACAGGAAAGGAGCTTACCTTCTATAAGGCAGACATCTTAGACTACGATGCATTAGATGCTATCTTTGCTAAGGAGCAGGCAGATTGTGTGATTCATTTTGCAGGATTAAAGGCTGTAGGGGAATCTGTGGTGAAACCGCTGGAGTACTATAAGAATAATATTACAGGTACTTTGGTGTTGTGTGAGGTTATGAGAAAGCATAATGTAAAAAATATGATTTTCTCCTCTTCTGCTACAGTATATGGGGACCCAGCATTTGTGCCGATTACAGAGGCGTGTCCTAAGGGCTCTCCCACCAATCCCTATGGTTGGACAAAGAGTATGATTGAGCAGATTTTAACAGACCTGCATACGGCAGACCCTGCTTGGAATGTGATTTTACTTCGTTACTTTAATCCAATTGGTGCTCATGAAAGTGGTAAGATTGGAGAAGATCCAAAGGGAATTCCGAACAATCTGCTGCCGTATGTAGCTCAGGTGGCAATTGGCAAATTAAAATGTGTAGGGGTATTTGGTAATGACTACGATACACCGGACGGAACCGGTGTTCGTGATTATATTCATGTGGTAGATTTGGCAAATGGCCACGTTAAGGCTGTAGAGAAGATTAAGGAAAATCCTGGGGTTAAGATATACAATCTAGGAACCGGCAAAGGCTACAGTGTGCTTGATGTAGTAAAGGCTTTCGGCAAGGCATGTGGCAAGGAGATTCCTTATGAGATTAAGCCACGAAGAGCCGGAGATATTGCCACCTGTTATTCAGATGCCACTTTAGCGAAGCAGGAGCTGGGCTGGGAAGCACAGTTTGACTTAGAACGGATGTGTGCTGATTCCTGGAGATGGCAGAGTATGAATCCTAACGGTTATAACCAGGAGGATTAGCGGATAAGGTAGGGTGTGACTGAAAAACAGGAGGGCAAGATGATAGACAAAATATTAGTAGTTGATGATGACAGAATGAATCTCATAACAGCAAAGAAGATATTGGGAATTAAGTACGAGGTAAGCTGTGTTTCTTCGGGGGTTGAAGCATTGGAATTCGTACAGAACGTGGTTCCTAACTTGATTCTGTTGGATTTGCATATGCCTAATATGAATGGTCTGGAAACACTGAAAAAACTGCAGGAAATGGAAGACTCCAAGGAGATACCGGTTATCTTTTTGACTACAGATAATGAACGGGAAACAGAGATATCCATTTTTCAGGCGGGTGCTGTAGATTATATTCAGAAGCCATTTATTCCGGAACTGGTCATAGGAAGAATCGGAAGAATCTTAGAGCTTTATCATTTTCAACAATCCTTGCAGGAGGAGGTTGATAAGAAAACAGCGCAGCTGCGGGAAAGCAACCGAAAGGTAAAGAATCTATCTGTTCAGGTTATGCATACATTGGCAAATGCTATTGATGCCAAAGACAAGTATACGAAGGGACATTCTGTACGTGTGGCAGCCTATTCCAGAGCGATTGCCTATCGTATGGGTAAGAATGAAGAGGAATTGGATAATATCTATTATATCGGGCTGTTACACGATATCGGTAAAATCGGTATCCCAGATGAGATTATTAATAAGCCCTATGCTTTAACGGATGAAGAATATGCTATTATTAAAAGTCATCCCATTATTGGAACAGAGATTCTAAAGGATATGACGGAGATTCCAGAGGCTATGATTGGTGCCCACTGGCATCATGAGCGCTTTGATGGAAGCGGCTATCCAGATGGGTTAAAGGGATATGAGATTCCGGAGGAGGCTCGTATTGTAGGTGTGGCAGATGCCTATGACACCATGTCTTCTAAACGCAGCTATCGTGATGTATTGCCACAGCAGATTGTGCGCAGAGAGATTCGGAATGGAAAGGGCACACAGTTCGATCCGGATATTGCGGATATTATGCTGCAGATTATAGACGAAGATGTAGAATATCGTATGCGAGAGCGTTAAGAACGGTGGGTTTTTACAATCCAATTTATTTAAAGTCGGGGAGGAAATGAAAAGATGCTTGCACAGACCATATTAGAAGAAGCGGAGCAGTTAAAGGAAGAAATTCGTAAGAATCGTAGATATTTACACAGTCATCCTGGAACCGGTTTTGATATTGCAGAAACGGTAGATTACGTAAGAGAGCAATTAACGAAAATGGGATATAAGCCTGTTCGTTGTGGAAAAGCAGGCCTGATTGCAACAGTAAGTGGAGGTAAACCGGGAAAGGTGTTTCTGCTTCGGGCAGACATGGACGGATTGCCCATTGCAGAAGAATCCGGGGAAAGCTTTACATCAGAGAATCCGGGTGCCATGCATGCCTGTGGACATGATATGCATACAGCCATGTTGCTAGGGGCAGCCCGTATATTAAAACAGCATGAATCAGAGCTTGTGGGAACTGTGAAGCTGATGTTTCAGCCGGCAGAGGAAATCTTTGAAGGCTCTCGTGATATGATTGCGGCAGGACTACTTAACAATCCGCAAGTAGATGGTGCCATGATGATACACGTTATGGCGGGTATGCCATTTCCGGCAGGAACAGCGATTGTATCAGCACCAGGAGTTAGCGCGCCTGCAGCGGATTATTTCCAGATTCAAGTGCAGGGAACCGGGTGTCATGGTTCTATGCCAAACACAGGTGTAGACCCTGTTTCTATTGCAGCCCATATTATAACCGGGTTGCAGGAGATAAATGCAAGGGAGTTGGCACTGCAGGAGCAGGCTGTGCTTACCATAGGAACGATTCATGCCGGGGAGGCTGCTAATGTTGTACCGGACAGTGTTATTATGGGTGGAACGCTTCGAACCTTTGATGAAGAGGTGCGCAGCTTTATCAAGAAACGTATGACAGAAATTGCCCAGGGCGTGGCAGGTGCATATCGTGGTAAGGCAGAGGTTACATTTGGAAGTGGCTGTCCTACCTTGATTAACGATAGCGTTTTATCAGAAAAGATGCTTGTATATACCAAAGAATTACTAGGGGCACAGGGAGCGTTCTCTGTGGCAGAATTAAGTCGTATGTCAGGCGGCAAGGGTGCATCAGGCTCTGCCGGCTCAGAGGATTTTGCCTATGTCAGCCAACAGGTGCCATCCATTATGGTTGCACTGGCAGCAGGAGAACCCACACAGGGGTATTGTTATCCCCAGCACCATCCTAAGGTAAGATTTGATGAAGCAGCTCTTGCCAAAGGAAGTGCGTTGTATGCCTATAGTGCAATGCGATTTTTAAACGATTAATAAAAAAATCAAAATGGGGGTTGACAGCCCCCATTTTTAATGCTAAAATCCATACTATTCCAATAGGGATTAAGAAAAAGCGAAATGGAGTTAACATGGATACAGAATTTATTTCTCAATATACACCTATGTATGTAGAGGCGGCAAAGCTAACATTATATCTGGGCATTATGGGTGTACTGATTTCCATTGTCATTGGTTTGGTGGCATCGATTATTCAGTATTACAAAGTCCCTGTACTTCGCCAGATTGTGTCGGTCTACATAGAATTGTCAAGAAATACGCCTTTGTTAGTACAGTTATTTTTCTTGTACTTCGGACTGCCGAAATTAAATATTGTATTAGAGTCAGAAACCTGTGCCATTATCGGCTTAAGTTTTTTAGGTGGCAGCTATATGGCAGAAGCCTTCCGTAGTGGTTTGCAGGCAGTGGATAAGAGTCAGTTAGAGGCAGGACTGAGTGTAGGGTTAAAACACAGACAGGTAATGCAGTATATTATTTTACCACAGGCATTATCTACATCGATTCCGGCATTATGTGCCAACGTGATTTTCCTGATTAAGGAAACCTCCGTATTTAGTGTTGTAGCTTTGGCAGATTTAATGTATGTAGCAAAAGACTTGATTGGATTATACTATAAAACAGATGAAGCATTGCTTATGCTTGTCATATCTTATCTGGTTATACTGCTTCCGATTTCCATAATCGCCACACTAATAGAAAGGAGACTTCGTTATGCAGGATTTGGGAATTAGAGTTTTGTTTATGGGGAATAACTTCCTAAGACTGCTAGGCGGTCTGTGGATAACTGTTAAGATTTCCCTGATTGCAGTGTTACTTTCTATTGTGCTGGGCATTCTGCTTGGTATGGTAATGACACTGAACACCCCCGTTACAAGATGTATAACAAGAATATATCTGGACTTTATCCGCATTATGCCTCAGCTGGTGCTGTTATTCTTAGTTTACTTCGGCTTGACGAAATCCTTCGGAATTCAGTTGTCAGGTCAGACCGCTGCTATTATTGTATTTACTCTTTGGGGTACAGCAGAAATGGGAGATTTAGTGCGAGGCGCATTGATTTCCATTCCGAAGCATCAGTATGAAAGTGGTGGAGCGCTTGGACTTACGAATATTCAGGTATATCGTTACATAATTATACCACAGACGTTGCGTCGCCTGATTCCGTTGGCTATCAATCTGACTACACGTATGATTAAGACTACATCTTTGGTCGTATTAATTGGTGTGGTGGAAGTCTTAAAGGTAGCACAGCAGATTATTGAAGCAAACCGCTATACTGTGCCGGATTCAGCATTGTGGATTTATGGAACTATATTTTTTATGTATTTTATTGTATGCTGGCCCATTTCCCTGCTGGCATCCAGACTGGAAAAGAAATGGCAGAACTGATGGAGGTAGAAAATGGAACAGGAAAAATTATTGGAAATCAGGACTTTGCGAAAGGATTACGGCAATGGACCTGTATTAAAAAAGATATCCTTAGATGTACATAAAGGCGAAGTGATTGTAGTAATTGGTCCGTCAGGCTGCGGCAAGAGTACACTGCTTCGATGTATCAATGGTTTGGAATCCATTCAGGGTGGTGATATCCTGTTGGATGGCGAGAGTATTATCACAGGAAAGACAAACTGGAGTGAAGTAAGACAGAAAATCGGTATGGTCTTTCAAAGTTACGAGTTGTTTCCGCATATGAGCGTTATAGATAATATTCTGTTAGGTCCTACAAAGGTGCAGAAGCGTTCCAAGAAGGAAGTCGAACAGGAAGCAGAGATACTATTAGACAGAGTTGGCCTGCTGGATAAGAAGGATGTATATCCCAGACAGTTATCCGGTGGACAGAAGCAGAGAGTAGCCATTGTAAGAGCATTGATTATGCATCCGGAGATTATGTTGTTTGATGAAGTAACAGCAGCGTTGGACCCGGAAATGGTGCGGGAAGTATTAGATGTTATGCTAGAGCTTGCCAAAAGTGGTTCTACCATGATGATTGTAACCCATGAGATGCAATTTGCCAAAGCAGTTGCAGACACTGTGGTTTTCTTGGATGGCGGTGAAGTGGTGGAAACCGGAACACCGGAGGAATTCTTTACACAGCCAAAAACCGATAGAGCACGTCGGTTTTTAAATACATTTACTT
>CAZLTS010000058.1:0-6392 GCA_964562495.1 uncultured Lachnospiraceae bacterium
TTACATTAAAATCTACATTATGCCAGTTATAGCCAAGTAATCCACCTGCGGAAGTGCTTGCTTCACTACACGTAACCGTCAAATCCTGTACAGTCAGAGTACTTGCCGTAATTGTAATCTTACCAGTTCCATTATTTCTCGTAGTTGCCAGTAAACCACCTACTCTGGCATTGTCTGTTTTATTTACTACTGTAATGTTTCCCTCGATGTTACAATTGGTAACAGTAATACTTCCATCCTTATCATCGCACATCGTTCCTATGTAACCACCAATATAAAATTCATAGGCATTACAGTTATTCGTAAACGTTCCATTCCAGGTACAGTTCTCAAAAACCAGATTAGTTCCATTTTCTACATAGCCTACCATGCCACCGGCATAAACATTTAACATCTTACCGGTGAGAGAACCATTTCCGTAGGTAACCTTTACAGATGAAGTTACCTTCTTATAATAGTTTGTTCCTCCTGTCTGATTTGCTACCAGGATACCACACAACACATCCATGGAATTACTCTGTGAAGAACACTCTGTATTACCAAATTGTATGGTTCCGTCTACAGTCAGGTTTGAGATACCATTCGATAAGGAACTTGCTTTGGCAAATAATCCCAGATACTTATGATTGTAGATTTGACCGCATCCCTCTGTGCTGTCTACAGTCTTTTCTTCAGATAACACACCATAGGTCTCACCTACCGCCATGGTAATCTTGTGTCCCTGTCCATCCAGTTTACCAGCAAATGTAACAGATGTACCATCATCTTTTAAAAATCCTGTAATACCTGTGCCGGTTAAATCTACATCTGCATCTAGATAAATCCACCATTTTGGTTGCATGTCCGCAATCTCAAGTTTTAATGCACCTGCAGCACCTGCACATTGATAAGACAACGCAATGGCTGCAAAATTCTGTACTGATTTAATATGTCCCCGACTGTCATCATAGGCGGAAAAGCCTGCAATGGTAACAATATGCGCCACTGTATTATAGATTAACAGATTCTCTGTGTTCTGTGCACTATCCTTATCTACCTGCAGTTCCTTTAGCTTCGTTCCGTCAATACGAACCACCTCTCCCCAGCTTCCTACATCGCTAACAGACCTTCCACTTCCGTCACGAATCAATGTCCAGCCTGTTTTTGTATTCTCGTTATAATCTGAACCACTGCCCATAGCATAAATTAACGCGCTGGTTCTTGTACCTACGATTTGTCCTGCTTTCGGACTAATAATAGGAGATGAAATCGCAGAGATATTTGTTTTTCCAGAAAGGCGCAGCACGCCACTATTCAGTGTACCTATGATTCCACCGTATACACGTGCTGTCAGGTTGCTATTATTCAGAGAGCCCGAAATGGTAACACTGCCTACATCAAACATACTACCGCCATTGCTAACCCCGACTAAGCCACCAAGTACTTTACTATTTTCTACTTCCTGCACAGTTACTGCTGCATTTTCTATTTTTACATAGCTGTTGGTTGCGCTATCTACTTCCCCGATGATTCCACCATAATAGCCATTGGATTTGCTTGTTGTCTCACAGGTAGATGATACCGCCACCTTCTCTACAACAAGGGAAGCTGCTAAGTTAGTTGCCCCATAGAAGCCTATCAAGCCACCAAAACTGGCATTGCCCTGATTAGAAGATGAAACATGACATTCCCCGTTGCTGCTATCTGTAATGGTAAATACCCCATCCTTTGATGTATTTTCCAAAACGCCAAATAAGCCACCGGCATAGGCGCCTGTGGCAAAGGATACGCCTTTTATGATATACGGGGCGATATCCCAATTATTATAAGTATCTGCTTCACTTACACCAGAAAAGGTGTATTTTCCTATCAGACCACCACTATTACTTTTACCATTAACGGCAGCCTGAATCGTAACTGTTTTCCCTGCACTTACGCAAATATCTGTATTCACACCAGTTCCCACAATGCCCCCTGCATAATAGGTAGAGGAAGTAATGGTACCAGTAATCTTCGTATCACCTGACAAGGTAATCTTCGCTCCGGTCTCTGCCTGTCCCACCAGACCACCGGCGTTATTATTTCCTTTGACACTTCCGGTATATGTAAAATCCGACCCCACCGTAAGGCTAGCACCTGCGCCCATTGTTCCCACTAATGCACCGGCATCACCCTGGCTACTATTTACTGTATAATCCGTAACACCATCATATGCTGCGATAGTAAGACTGGCATTTTCACCCATGGTGTTACAGAAGAAGCCACGGTTACTGCTGCCATCTATTTTACCATATCCTGTCTGGATATGACTCGTTACATTCAGGCTTAGTGATGTGCCTGCCCCCATGGTTCCGATAATACCGCCAAAGGTGCTGTAGCTCATATTCGTTGTATCATCACTGGTGGCCGCAGTACTAATGGTAATCGTTATCTCATTGTCCGCCTTTTCTGACCCTGTCACATAGTTTGCTGCCAACAGGCTTCCCGTCATATTACCTGCAGCCTCCAGGATTAAGTTAGAAGCAATGGTTGCATCCTGTGATAAATACAAAAACAGTGGTTTATTTAAGGTGATAGCTCCACTAACATTACCAGAATACTGAATAGTTCCCCGGAAAGGATAGTCCGCTGAGCCTAAGCCGTTAAAGCCGCTCACCTCTGTCATATCCAATGCATCGTTTGTAGGTGCAATGTATATAGTTGCATCAGCATAATAACCGGCATTTTTCTTACACAATGCCAGCAAATCATCTGCAGTATGAATGGTAACCGCTGCAACCGTATCCCCTGTATAAGCTGCCTGCCTTGTTTTCTCCGTTCCCAGTGCAGCCGCCACTGCTGCAATTCCCTCTGCCACCTCATCTGCAATGGCATCCATAGGCACAGATGCCAGGCAAATAGAAGCAATTAAAATAATGGCTATAATTTTCCTTAATTTCTGATTCATAAGAATCATTTCCTCCGTCTCGTCAATGCTGTCGTCAATGTTGTCGTCGTTGCTGTCAAATTTATTTCTAATTTAGTCTGTAGTCGATTCTGTCTGTGTGGTTGTCTCCCCGTCCTGCGTGGTTTCGATTGGAAGACTGCTGTATGTAAAAGTAATATGTCCTTTCATTTTCTCCCAACTCTCATTCAGTGTTTTGGCTGATTGCGTCCGGTAGAAGATGATATCATACTGACTGGGCTGGCTGTCGCCACCTACCTCAAAGGACAACTGCTTTGTTTTCTTAGTGCTATCTTCTGTAATGGTGTAATTACCTGCCCCGATATCTTCTAGGAACCACGGGTCGATGTCCACATATTCCGAATCCCAGGTAATCACCATAAGCTCATGCTCCTGCCCGTAGATTCTCGTATTAATAGAAGCCAGCTCTGCAGGCTTATGGTTGGCATCATCCACAATACCGTCTGTAAAGGTTCCTGTCCAATGGGTAGATGCCTGTGTCTCTGATGCTGATATGATTCTTCCTAACGCATCATAGCCTTCACTGGTTGCAATGATACAGATTCGGTAACTGTCCATATAGGCAACCGGAATGGTTACGGTATGAATATTTTCCGTTGCCTCATTGCTCTTTTTTTCCAGCACCTGATTGGTAATCTTGTGATTAGACAAGTTAGAAAAGGACTGACCATCTATGGTATAGGCAGATAAAATGTCGTCCTTTGTAACTTCATTTCCATCTAAATCTAATAAGGTAACCGTTAAATCGTAGGTAATGTTCTGGGATGCCCATGTGGTTTTATCACCCTGCGCATAATTACACACTGTAAAGGTAAATGTGTTGGTATCTCCATCCTGAGAGAAGGTCATGGTTCTCATGGATGGTGTCGTTTCGTAAGTGTTTAATACGTTTGAGGAAAACAGCTGACTGGTGCCCATAGTCGATACAACACGCTTAGCGCTGCTTAAGCTGGTATAGGCTGCCAGAGAGCCGGCAATAATGGCAAGTATGGCTGCAATACAAAAATTGATAAGGATAATTCTTTTGTTTGATTTCTTATACATACCTGCCTCCTTTCTTCCTACCGACTGGCTGTTAAATAAACGATATCTGTTTCTTTATCATTGGTAACCTCGTCCGGGTTCCATGAAACTCGAATAATAAAATAATCTAGTGAAGCCTCTGTTCCATCATCTGTCTTTATTTTATTGATTGGTTGTAAAACGTTGGTCCCTTTTTCCTCGGCTAACCAATAAAGGGGCTCTGCATTACTTTGCACCATTTTCTCGTCACAAGCATTTTTTCCATTCTCATCCCCATAGCTTAGGTCGTGGCTTTGATGTGCCTCTGCACTATCTCCTGTAGCAGCCAACTCCTTTAGTGTCTTGCCACTAATAACAGAGGTCTCACTGGATCTCTTAAAATATTCTGTGTGCGTACCCTCCTCATCTGTATAGGTAGCTGTGGCTACATCATCTCCTGACGTATCATCCCCGTCCTCTAATTCCTCTGCCCGATACACCTCATAATGAAAGGCTATATTCGTGGTATAGGCAAGCTGCAGGGAATAGTTATCTACCGGTGTTCCATATACACAAATCACGTAGTCCTTATAATTCTTCTCGGCTGTCACGTCGATATTACCCATGTCCAGATATTGAATGTCGTGATTATTACCGCTACCAATATTTAGGACAATGGGGGTCTTAATCCACACCGCTGTGGACAAGGACCGCTGATTGCGAATCCAACTATAGGTAACTGCCACCAATGCAATACTGGAAATCAGGAGTGCCAGAAAAGAAAGCACCAGCATTTTTTTACTTGACCTCTTACCTGAGTTGTTACTTGATTTCTTATGTCGTCTAAGATTCATCCTTGTGTTCATTACTGTGTTCCTCCTGACGCCGCGGAAAGTTCCACCATAATGAAGGATATCTGACTGCCGATAATCTGGTCTGCCTGATTATAAAAAGAGCTTAAATCTACAAAGTTCTGTGGGGTATACCCTTCTGTTCCTCCGGCATTTGGACTTTTCTCATGTATATTCGTGATGTCCTGCACCAATTTGTTCTCTGTAGACAGCGGTGATTTCGTCAGAGAATTATAGAAATACTTCTCCGGTCTTGCAATCATGTCCTTAAGGATAGACCCACGCATAGCCTCTGTCAAAATCAGATTACGTCCGTTTAAATAGGAATCCCCTTCTTTTAATATCAGCTCCGAAAATACCTGTGGCCATTTCCAGTAAATGGTATAGCCGTATTCCTTTCCTGCCTCTGCATCCTCAATGGTAACACTAAAGGTTTCATCCGAAATCCATTTATATTCTACCGCTGTGGTTTCTGTTGTTTCCGCAGTCTCTGTGCTCACTTTGCTTTTTTCTGCCGTTTCTGCGCTCACTTTGCTTTCTTCTGCCGTCTCTGTGTTTTTGCTTTCTGCTTCGGACTCCAAGAAAAACAGGATATGGCCGGATATAAATTGTTTTGCGTATTTATTGGTCTGAGAGGTTTCCTTCTCGCCCCCCACTTCCGTTACTTTCTTAATCTCATTTGTCTGATCGTCCACAGTAGCTGCGTATGGGGATACTGTCAGTTGCAGGTCGAAGGTCTGGGTTCCATCAATCCCCGGAACAATGTAGAAGGTTAAGTGTCCTTCGGAGCCCGGTTCAATAGCATAATTTTTTCTGTCCTGCGTATCGTCCTGTTCGCTGCTTTGTTCCCCAGCCTGCGTATTGTTGTCCTGTTCCTCATCCCCAGACTGAACGCTTGCTGCCTGATTCTTCTTCGTTGTAAAATGTACTTCTTTCTCGCTGTAATTACCTAGATTACTATCTTCAGACATCAGCCAGCTAATGCTTGCACTGCTGCCGGAAGTAGTAAGGGAAGATGTGCCATCTCCGACCTGAATGTATTGAAAGAATTGTGAAAGAATGTCCTCGTCATAAATTCCATTCGTACCATAGCTTCTTAGTTCAAAACCGGTACTGTTGGCTGATACCCGAATTCCGTCTGCACTAACGCTACTGTTGTTGGCAAACCATGCCATAGATAACACAAACAACGCAAAGACTGCCGCTATTACGATTACGCCAGTCTTTAAAAAGGTTTTCCTCTGATTCTTATACGCTTGTCTATGTGCCTCGGCACTTGCACGATATTCTTCCGCTGTCCGTCGTTGCTGTCTTTCCTGATTTAATATCACGCAGTATCCTCCATTTCACGCCAATTAGCACTTATTCTATCATGTACTGCCATGGAATAGCAACCTATTTCAGAAAAAATTCAGTAAAATTCAGATTTATGGGGGTATCTATAACTGCTCAAAGATTAGAAAAATCCGCCGTACCCACAACGTACGACGGATTTTTAACTTATGATATTAATTACCAAAACTTCTTTAGATACGCTTCTGCCTTTTCCTCAGGCAGATTGCACTTACGCATTAACTTTTCTAATGCCATCTCCC
>CAZLTS010000059.1:0-6248 GCA_964562495.1 uncultured Lachnospiraceae bacterium
TAGGGAATAGTTAAAAAAGGTTTGAAATGGAGGAATATTTCGTGAGAAAATATGGAATCACAAAGAAGGCTATGAAAATGGCAGTGTGTTCTCTAACTGTAGCAACACTGGCAGTTACCATGACCGGATGTGATAATGGAGACAGTCAGACGACAACACAGTTAGAGGAAGCAACACCATCAAATCTGGGGGAGACTACGAAAGCGCAGAGTACAGTAACAGCATTTGAAGTAGTATCTAAGATAGATGACTCCGATGCAGATGTGGACTGGCATAATGAAGATTATATAACGATTACAGGAAATGGAACAGACATTACCTGCGATAGCGATAAGGTATCCATACAGGATGGAGTAGTCACCATTTCAAAAAAAGGAATTTACGTGATTAGTGGGACCATATCTCAAGGACAGATTCAGGTAGATGCCGAGGATAAAAAGGTGTGGATTGTATTAAATGGTGCAGAGATTACCTGTCAGGACAGCGCAGCGATTTATGTAAAAAATGCCAAGAAGGTTATTGTTACAGCAGAGGCAGATACAGAGAATACGTTAACAGATGGAGAAACCTATACCTATGAGGATGCAGAAAAGGAAGTACCCAACGCATGTCTGTACGCAGAGGATGATCTGGTAATTAATGGAACCGGCAAGTTAACAATCAATGGAAATTGTAACAATGGCATTACAGGCAAGAATGATGTGCTGATTGTAAATACAGAGCTTACAGTAACAGCAGCAAATCATGGAATTAAAGGAAAAGACTGCATCTGTACAAAGGATGCTGCCATTACCGTTACAGCCGGAGGGGATGGAATAAAGACCACCAACGGAGATGAGGAGAATCTGGGCTTTGTATGTATGGAAGGCGGAAGTGCAGTGATTCAGGCAGAACAGGACGGAATTGATTGTGAGACCTGTATGCGGGTAACAGATACGAAGCTGGATATTCAGTCAGGCGGCGGTGCAGCCAAATCTACGAAAACCCATCAGGACGACTTCGGAGGAGGTGGTGGCTGGAATCAGAATCGTGGGGGCAATAGCCAAGACAGTACGTCAACAGATTCCACCACGGATACAACAGAATCCACCAGCACCAAGGGAATAAAAGCTGGCTCAGGATTTACACTAGAAAATACGGAGGTTACCATTGACAGTGCAGATGATGGTATTCATACAAATGGAGATGCAGCCATTGAAAGCGGAACTGTAGAAATCGCTTCAGGAGATGATGGTATCCATGCAGATGCCAACCTGAATCTAAATGGTGGTACCATTTCTATAACAAAGAGTTATGAAGGCTTGGAAGCACAGTATATTAACATAAATGACGGAACCATTGATGTCGTATCCTCTGATGATGGACTAAATGCATCAACAGGAACTTCCAATGGCGGTATGGCAGTGGAAGATGCCCAGATTACCATCAATGGTGGAGAGCTGACGGTAAATGCAGATGGTGATGGTATCGACTCTAACGGTACAATTGTTATGAATGACGGTAATGTTTTAGTGTATGGACCAACCAATGGTGGAAACGGTGCTCTCGATTATGGCAGCACTTTCCAGATGGTAAAGGGAACACTGGTTGCTTCCGGTGCTACAGGAATGGATGAATCCATTAGTGATAATTCTACACAGTATGGTTGCAAGTATGTGGCAACGACTACCATTGCAGCCAATAGTGAGGTAGTAATCACAGCAGAGGATGGAACTGTTATTGCACAGTGTACCAACCCGAAAACAAGTCAGTCTATTGTATTTAGTACACCGGATATGCAGGATGGCATGACCTATACTGTTACCATTAATGGTACAGAGGATGGAACAATTACCCAGTCTGGCATCACTACCTCTAATGGAACTACCACCATGGGTGGTGGAGGCCAAGGTGGTGGAGGTCAAGGCGGCGGTAAAGACTTCGGTGGCGGTCAAGGTGGCAAGGATAATCAGACACAGAACGGAGAAACACAGACTATGCCAAATGGAGAAGTACCATCCATGCCAGATGGAGAAACACCTGCTACACCAGATGGTGGCGAGATGCCATCTATGGGAGATGGCGAGATGCCGTCCATGGGAGACGGAGAGATGCCGTCTATGCCAGATGGACAGGCACCGGGAAATACCGGTAATGAAGCTGCCACAGCCTCCGGTGATAGCCTATAACACAAATGTAATGAATCAACTATGAAGATTAGCACCTGATGAGGGTGCTTTTCTTTTTCTTTTTTTAGTGGGAAATTGCATTGCACAATGATTCCTCCTATGCTACAATAATTTTTATGACAAATGGATAAGAGGGAGTGAAAAATATGCAGTCTGAAGCAAAGAAAACTTATAAAAAAGATTACGTAGTATTTCAGGATGTAGTGAAAACCTATGGAAGTGGCGAAGCACAGGTAAATGCAGCTGATGGTATGAATTTTTCTATTGATGAAGGTGATTTTGTTGTCATTGTAGGACCCAGTGGAGCCGGCAAAACAACAGCATTAAATATACTAGGTGGTATGGATACCTTGACTTCAGGCAGTGTGCTTGTGGACGGCGCAAATATCGGAACCTATAATAACAAGCAGCTTACGAAGTATAGAAGGGATTCTGTGGGATTTGTTTTTCAGTTTTATAATCTGGTGCAGAATCTGAATGCATTGGAAAATGTGGAGCTGTCCACGCAGATTTGCAAGAATAAAACTATGAGTGCCAGAGAGGTGCTGCGGGAGGTAGGCTTATCCGAACGTTTATATAATTTCCCTGCACAGTTGTCTGGTGGTGAGCAGCAGCGTGTTGCCATTGCAAGAGCATTGGCGAAGAACCCTAAGCTGCTTTTATGTGATGAGCCTACAGGTGCGTTGGATTATCAAACGGGTAAATCCATTCTTAAGCTGTTACAGGATACTTGTAAGCAGAAGGGAATTACCGTCGTTGTCATTACCCATAATTCCGCCATTGCACCTATGGCACATAAGGTAATCCATATTAAAAATGGTAAAGTGGCACAGGTTAAGGAAAATGCCTATCCGGTACGTGCAGATATTTTAGAGTGGTAAGTAAGGGGTGGCATTATGAAAGCGATTAATAAGGAATTCTATGTAGATATTAAAAAGACCATTGGCCGCTTTATTTCCATTTTCCTAATCGTTGCATTAGGAGTAGGATTCTATGCAGGAATCCGTTCTACAGAACCGGATATGCGTCTTACAGGAGATAAGCTATATGATGACAGTAACCTAATGGATCTTCGCATTATCAGTACTATGGGACTGGAGGATTATGATGTAGAGAAGATACAGGCACTGGATTGTATTGACCAGGCAGCAGGGGCTTATGCGGCTGACGTGGTGGCTAAGGTTAATGATGATGAAAATGTAATCCGTTTTATGAATCTGTTAGATGGAATGAATGAGGTTACCGTTACAGAAGGCGAGAAGCCTGTGAAGGCAGATGAATGTATGCTTGATGCAGCGTATATGGAATCTAAGGGATTTGCGATTGGTGATACCGTGGAGATTCTGTCAGCAGGACAGAAGGAAATCGAAGATGTATTAACCAGTAAGACATTTACCATTACGGGAGCGTTTACATCTACGCAGTATATGTCAGCATCTACCAAGGGAACCAGTACAGTTGGAAATGGTAAGGTGGAAGCCATTGCAGCGGTAAATGCAGATGCCTTTGCACTGACTGTTTATACAGATATTTATGCAACGGTAACAGGCGCGAAGGAGAAAACCAGCTATACCAATGCCTATGATAAGTTGGTAGAGAATGCGGCTGCTGAGATTGAAGATGAAGTGGCAGATGTTTGTATTAAGAATCGTTATGATGAATTATACGATCAGGCAACAGAGCTGATTTTAGATATACAGAAGCAGGAAGAGGAAGCCCAGGCAGGAATTGATGAGGGAAAAGCAGGGCTAAAAAAGATTAATGCACAGATTAAGAAAGCCAAGGCTGGGATTGCAGATTTAGAGGCTGCCATTGAAACTACCAAGAGTAGTATTAGTGAGGCTCAGGCGGCTATTGATGAAGTTCAGCAGAAGGTAGATGCTTACGATAGCTATATTGAGAAATATAGTGATTTAGGTTATGTTCCCTCAGGTACATTGAACAGTTATGATGTTCCTATGGAACAGATGGAACAGGAGAAACAGAAATACGTAGACCAACAGGAAGTGTATCAGGAAACCATTACCCAGCTAGAAGCGACCATAGCACAGTGTGAGAGTCAGATTGCCCAAATCCAAGATCAGATTACAGAGGCAAAAGACAAGAAGACACAGGTTCAGGAAGAGATTGCCACAGGGGAAGATGGACTGGCACAGCTTGTATTAGCAGAGGGAGATGCTGTTGCGGCAAGAGATGAATTGGAATCTCCACAATGGTATGTAACAGACCGTAATTCTATTCAGACCTACTTAGACTATGATCAGGATGCAGACCGTATTAGCAGAATCGGCATTGTATTTCCGGTTATCTTTTTCTTAGTTGCCATGCTTGTCTGCTTAACAACTATGACACGTATGGTGTCAGAACAACGTACCCAGATTGGTACATTAAAGGCATTGGGATACAGTAAATTTTCTATTGCATGGAAATATATCCGATACGCGTTACTGGCTACTGTGTTAGGCAGTGTAGCCGGAAGTATTATTGGCTGTAAGATTCTGCCGGTTGTTATTGTAAATGCCTACAAGATTTTATATCCAAGCCTGACGAATGTGGTAACGCCATTAAATGTAGTACATACTTTAACGGCAACAGGAATTGCCATTGCCATTGTATTAGCAGCAACGATATTTGCATCTTATCGTACCCTTAGTGCAGATGCAGCTACCTTAATGCGACCGGAAGCGCCCAAAGCAGGAAAGAAGGTTTTATTAGAGCGTATTCCGTTTATCTGGAAGCATCTTGGCTTTTATGGTAAATCTACTTATCGAAACATGGTACGTTACAAGAAGCGTTTCTTTATGACCTTATTTGGTGTGTGTGGCAGTATGGCACTTCTGATTGTAGGCTTTGGATTAAAGGATTCCACAGTTGGTATTAGCGACCAACAGTATGGTAAGCTTCATATTTATGATGGAGCGGCTACGTTAAATACCGGTGCCAGCGACCAACGTAAGGAGGAAGCGAAAACATTTTTAGAGGATGACGAAAGAATCACCAGTTATATAGAAATGGGAGAGTCTACCATTACAGTATCCAGTCCAAGTAAGGAAGTGACTGCTTACGTAGAGGTTCCAGAGAATCCGGACAGTTTATCAGACTATATTGTGTTGGTAGATCATAAGGATAAGAAAACAGAACTGGAGTTGGAAGATGACAGCGTTATTATTACAGATAAGATGGCACGTATGATGGAAGTGGAAGCCGGAGATACCATTACCATAGAGGTAGATGAAACCACTAAGAAGGAAGTTAAGGTTCAGGCAGTTGCGGAAAATTATATTTATCATTATGTGTATATGAATGAAGCAACCTACGCTTCTATCTTTGAGAAGGATGCAACCTATAATAAGGTGCTGTTTTCGGTGAAAGATGGCGTGGATTCAGATGCCTTAACGGAAGAAATGCTAGATTTAACAGCAGTGAATAATGTTACCTTTAATACCACCATTCAGGATAAGTTTGGAGATGTATTGCAAAGTATAGATATTATTGTACTTGTGTTATTGGTTTCAGCAGGAGGACTGGCTTTCGTTGTACTATATAACCTGAATAATATCAATCTGGCAGAACGAAGACGAGAGCTGGCAACCTTGAAGGTACTAGGCTTTTATGATAGTGAGGTTACAGGATATGTATACCGGGAAAATGTTTTGATTACGATTTTGGGTATTGCTGTAGGATGCCTGCTTGGTGTTGTACTGCATAGATTTGTAATTGTAACGGCGGAAATCGATGCTATTACCTTCTATAGGCAGATTCAGGTAAGAAGTTTTGTTTACAGTGGAATCTTAACAGCAGTATTTTCCATTATCATTAATCTGGCTATGTACTTTAAGCTAAAGAAGATTGATTTAGCAGCATCTATGAAGTCTGTGGAATAATACCGACAACAAATCGGTAATGCGAATAATAAGGAGATGTGTTAAGAAAATGAGATTTCGACCTTGTATTGATATACATAATGGAAAGGTAAAACAGATTGTAGGAAGCAGTCTGCGGGATGCAGGCGATGCAGCTGTTGATAATTTTGTCTCAGAAAAAGGTGCAGGAGATTTTGCACAGATGTATGCAAAGGAT
>CAZLTS010000060.1:0-6056 GCA_964562495.1 uncultured Lachnospiraceae bacterium
AAGGATATTCCGAAACAGCCGGAGCAGATTTATTTGAACACATGGCATGGCTCATTGGGAATTAAGCGTCTGGGCGGAAGCAAGAAGTGGTGTAAGATTGCCAAGAAAGCTAATAAGACAATTGACTACTTTATTACAGACAGTACATTTGAAGAAAATGTATTCCTAGAGTCCTTCTGGCCGGATGTGAAGCACTTGAAGTATGGACATCCCAGAAATGATATCTTCTTTAGCAAAGAGAAGATGGCAAGCCTTAAGAAAAAGGTATATGATTATTATGATATTAGTTATGATGCTAAGACGGTTTTGTATGCACCTACATTTAGAGACAATAAATCAGATGTCAGTGCGATTCACGTAGATTTTGACCGTTTAAAGAGGGCATTAGAAAAGAAGTTTGGCGGAGAATGGGTTGTTATTAGCAGGTTGCATTTCCATAACGCAAGAAATAAGAAAACCAAAGATCTGTTTAGCGAGTTAGATACCGTAATTGATGCAAGTCAGTATCCGGATATGCAGGAGCTAATGGCAGCAGTAGATGTAGGTATTACAGACTACTCCAGCTGGATTTTCGATTATCTGTTTACAGGAAGACCGGCGTTTATCTATGCTGCAGATATTGAAAACTATGTTAATTCACGAGGCTTCTATTATTCTCTGACAGAGACGCCATTTATGATTGCAGACAGCAACACTGCGTTGTGCAACAACATTGCGAACTTTGAACAGGCAGATTTTGATAAAAAGGTGCAGAAGTTCTTAGAAGGCAAGGGCTGCTACGAAAAGGGAACTGCAACAGAGTCTACTGTTGAATTTATTCGTCAACAGATTGAGAATAACAAATAAAAGTAATAGGTGGAGAGGCTGGTCTATAGGAAGATAGCCTCTCCTTTTATAATAGCTTGTTATCTGAAAAAGAGTGTGCTATAATCGAGCACAGTGAGTGTAAAAAGTACGAAAGGACAATTGAAATATGAGTATCACAGAACAGATTGAAGCATTAAAGAAGGAAAAAAATGCTGTTATCTTAGCACATTATTATGTGCGGGACGAGATTCAGGAGATTGCAGATTATGTAGGCGATTCTTATTTCTTAAGTGAGATTGCAACGAAGATAGAAGCAGACACCATTGTATTATGCGGCGTTTCCTTTATGGGGGAAAGTGCAAAGATACTAAATCCTAATAAAACGGTTTTGTTACCGGCAGGGGATGCAGATTGTCCTATGGCGCATATGGCAACCGTAGAGCGAATTGAAGAAGTGCGTAAGGAATACCCAGATGTGGCAGTTGTATGTTATGTGAATTCCACTGCACAGTTAAAGACACACTCAGATGTGTGCGTTACCTCTTCCAATGCCCTTAAGATCGTTAAGGCATTACCGAATGAGCATATTTTCTTTATTCCTGACCGTCACTTAGGCGAGTATGTGGCAGCACAGGTGCCGGAGAAGAAGTTTATCTTTAATGACGGATACTGTCATGTGCATGCAACCATTCGTCCGGAAGAACTACAGAAGCAGAAGGAGGCAAGACCGGAAGCTAAAATACTGGTGCATCCGGAGTGTAAGGCAGAGGTAGTGGCTATGGCAGATTATGTCGGATCAACAGCAGGAATTATTGCTTATGCTACACAAAGTGATGCCAAAGAATTTATTGTAAGTACGGAAATGGGCGTGCTATACGAATTAAAGCGTAGAAATCCGGATAAGAAGTTCTACACTGCAGGCAATATGCAGATTTGCCCTAATATGAAGAAGATTACCTTAGAGAAGGTTGCTAAGGCATTGGAAAATATGGAGACGAAGGTAGAGTTGGATGCCCAGTTTATGGAGCAGGCGCATGCACCACTAAAGCGTATGCTTGAGCTGGCACAATAAGATATATTTATTATGGGAGATAGACATGAAACTAGAAGCAGATGTGGTAATCGTAGGTACCGGTGTCAGTGGACTATACTGTGCCATGCATTTGCCACGAAATAAGAAGATAATTATGATAACGAAATCAGATTTGAGAAGCAGTGATTCCTTCTTAGCACAGGGTGGAATCTGTGTACTGCGGGACGAAGAAGATTACGATGGATATTTTGAAGATACCATGCGGGCAGGACACTATGAGAACAGAGAAGAATCAGTGGATATTATGATTCGTTCCTCACAGGATGTTATCCATGACCTGATAAGCTATGGTGTGGATTTTCGTAAGGAAAATGGTGAATATGCTTATACCTTAGAAGGCGCACACTCCAGACCGCGTATTATGTTTCATGATGACAACACCGGTGAAGAGATTACAAGCACGCTGCTTGGCCAGGTACAGAAGCTGTCTAATGTTAAGATGTATGAATATACCACTATGACAGATATTATCATAGAAAACGGTGCCTGTGCCGGTATCTATGCGAAGCAGGAGGAAACCGGAGAACAGTTAGAAATTCGTGCAACCGATACCGTATTTGCCAGTGGTGGAATCGGTGGCACTTATAAGCATTCTACGAACTTTAGACACTTAACTGGAGATGCCATAGAGATTGCCAAGAAGCATAATATCCGTTTAGAGAATCTGGACTATGTGCAGATTCATCCAACTACACTATATTCCCATAAGCCAGGCAGAAGATTTTTAATCTCTGAATCGGTTCGCGGAGAAGGTGCAGTTCTTTATAATAAGAATATGGAACGATTTGTAGATGAGCTGCAGCCTAGAGATGTAGTAACACAGGCCATTCGGCAGCAGATGAAGCTAGATGGAACAGAGCATGTATGGCTTTCTATGGAGAAGGTTCCTAAGGAAACCATTCTTACCCATTTTCCGAATATATACAAGCACTGCATGGAAGAGGGCTATGATGTAAC
The DNA here is from genome assembly GCA_964562495.1 of uncultured Lachnospiraceae bacterium. Lineage (GTDB taxonomy): Bacteria > Bacillota > Clostridia > Lachnospirales > Lachnospiraceae > CANQSA01. The sequence goes on from CAZLTS010000060.1 coordinate 2,858, forward strand.
AAAGGAATGTATTCCTGTTGTACCGGCACAGCATTATTTCATGGGTGGTATCTGGGTAGATTCTGACAGTAAGACCTCTATGGAACATCTGTATGCAGTCGGAGAAACAAGCTGTAATGGTGTACATGGCGCAAACCGTCTGGCAAGTAATTCCCTTCTTGAAAGTATGGTGTTTGCAAAACGTGCAGCAAGAAAAATGGTACAGTAAAACGTGCCAGATCGTAGTGGAAACGAGGATAAATATATATGAATCAAATTACAATGACTTTACAGGTAGATAATTTAATCGTAAGCGCATTACAGGAGGATATCTCCAGCGAAGATGTCACAACCAATGCGGTTATGAAGGAAGCAGTACAGGGCGAAGTAGACTTAATTTGTAAGCAGGATGGCATTATTGCAGGACTGGATGTATTTAAAAGAGTATTCCAGCTGTTGGATAAGGATACGCAGGTAGAACTGTTTTGCAATGATGGAGATGCAGTGAAAAACGGTCAGTTAATGGGCAAGGTACATGGAGATATCCGGGTACTGTTATCCGGGGAACGTGTGGCATTAAATTACTTACAGCGTATGAGTGGAATCGCTACTTACACAAGCTCTGTTGCGAAGCTGTTAGAAGGCTCGAAAACAAAGCTTTTAGATACAAGAAAGACAACACCAAATATGCGTATTTTCGAGAAATATGCAGTACGGGTTGGCGGCGGCTACAACCACCGTTATAATTTATCTGATGGTGTTTTACTAAAGGATAATCACATTGGCGCAGCAGGCAGCGTAGCCAAGGCAGTGCAGATGGCAAAGGAGTATGCACCCTTTGTAAGAAAGATTGAGGTGGAAGTAGAGAATCTGGATATGGTGAAGGAAGCAGTAGAAGCCGGTGCAGATATTATTATGTTAGATAATATGTCTACAGAGGATATGCAGGAGGCAATCCGCATTATCGACGGAAGGGCTGAAACAGAATGCTCCGGTAATGTAACCAAGGAAAATATCGGTCGTTTGACGGCGCTGGGTGTGGATTATATTTCCAGTGGTGCATTAACCCATTCTGCACCGATTTTAGATATTTCCTTAAAGAATCTACATGCAGTATAAAGGAATTCAAATATGAAGTGTAAAAGATCTGATTTCATTTTATATGCGGTAACAGACCGCAGCTGGTTAAATGGGGAAACTCTTTATAACCAGGTAGAAAAAAGTTTAAAAGGTGGCGTTACATTTGTTCAGCTTCGCGAGAAAAATCTTAGCGAAGCTGAATTTATAGAGGAAGCAAAACAGATTAAAAAGCTGTGTGCCAACTACGGTGTACCTTTCGTAATTAATGATAATGTGGACGTAGCAATGGCAGTAGATGCAGATGGTGTTCATGTAGGCCAAAGTGACATGGAGGCTATGGATGTACGTGGAAAGCTAGGACCGGATAAGATTATTGGGGTTACGGCTAAAACAGTAGAGCAGGCATTAACAGCGCAGGCGCATGGAGCATCTTACTTAGGCGTGGGTGCAGTGTTCCATACAGCTTCTAAGTCTGATGCAGTAGAACTGCCACGAGAGAAGTTAAAAGAAATCTGTGACGCTGTAGACATTCCGGTAGTTGCCATTGGTGGTATTGCCCGAGATAATATTATGGAGCTTACAGGCAATGGCGTAGCCGGTGTGGCTGTTATTAGCGGTATCTTTGCGCAACCGGATATTGAGCAGGCAGCTAAGGAACTGCGTACAGCTTCAGAGTACATGACTGGAAGAAAGGTAAAAACTGCCCTTACCATAGCTGGCAGCGACTGCTCCGGCGGTGCCGGTATTCAGGCAGATATTAAGACTATGATGGCAAATGGTGTCTATGCCATGAGTGCCATTACAGCACTAACTGCCCAGAATACAACCGGTGTTATAGATATTATGGAAGTAACGCCGGAGTTTTTGGAAAGTCAGCTTAGCCAGATATTTACGGATATTTATCCAGATGCGGTTAAGATTGGTATGGTATCCTCAGCCCGGCTGATTGAAACCATAGCAGAGCAGCTAAAGAAATATAAGGCAGCTAATGTGGTGGTAGATCCGGTTATGGTGGCAACCAGCGGAGCGAAGCTGATTAGTGATGATGCCATAGAGGTGTTAAAGAACCAGCTGCTGCCACTGGCAACTGTATTAACACCCAACATTCCGGAAACAGAAGTGTTATCCGGCATGAAGATTGAGACCGCAGAGAATATGATTGCCGCTGCTAAGTATATTAGCGAAACCTATCACTGTGCTGTGCTGTGTAAGGGCGGTCATCAGATTAATGACGCGAATGATTTGTTGTATAGAGATGGGGATTACAGATGGTTTTATGGAAAACGCATTGACAATCCCAACACCCATGGAACAGGTTGTACCTTATCCAGTGCTATTGCCTCTAATCTGGCTAAGGGCATGGTGCTTGATGAAGCAGTAGCCCAGGCGAAGGCGTATATATCAGGTGCTCTTGGTGCTATGCTTGACTTAGGAGCAGGAAGCGGACCTATGAATCATGGGTGGAATATAAAATAAAAAATTTTCAATTGCATAGTTGACAAGTAGGAAAAGTGTGATATAATAAGCCTATAAATCATATAAAGCAACTAGGAATTTAAAAATATTCAGATTGTGGGAGGTTCATATGAGCAAGGTTTATAATGGAACACTTGGGTTAATTGGAAATACGCCACTGGTTGAAGCAGTCAATGTGGAGAAGTCCTTAGGGTTGGAAGCGAAGCTTTTAGTTAAGCTTGAGTACTTTAATCCGGCTGGTAGTGTTAAGGATCGTATTGCTAAGGCAATGATTGAGGATGCAGAAGAGAAGGGCATATTAAAGGAAGGCTCCGTAATTATTGAGCCTACATCCGGTAACACAGGTATTGGTTTAGCAGCCATTGCAGCAGCTAAGGGATACCGCATTATTTTAACCATGCCAGAGACCATGAGTGTTGAGAGAAGAAACATTTTAAAGGCTTATGGTGCAGAATTAGTTCTGACAGATGGAACGAAGGGTATGAAGGGAGCTATCGCGAAAGCAGAAGAGTTGGCGCAGGAGATTCCTAATGCATATATTCCGGGACAGTTTATTAACCCGGCAAACCCTGCTATTCATAAGAAAACAACAGGACCAGAGGTATGGAGCGATACCGAAGGTAAGGTAGACATCTTTGTTGCCGGTGTTGGTACAGGTGGTACA
>CAZLTS010000061.1:0-5989 GCA_964562495.1 uncultured Lachnospiraceae bacterium
TAAGGCGAAGAAGCAGGCGGATTTGCTGGAGGACGATTTAGAGGCCAAGGAGAAGACGCTTTACGATATGAAGCATGAGCTTATGGCTATGCAGATTAAATTAGATGCTGCGAATAAGGAAGTGGCTTCTATGCAGGGAGAGATTGTAGACCTGCAGAAAGAGATTGTTCGTTACGAGACAGCGTTAAAAGAGAAAAATAAAAAATAAGATTTTAAGCCGGACGTATGTGGGTTCGGCTTTTTGTTGTATGTATCATTTTACGGAATGGAGAAGTTTATGGACAAAGACATTGAATTATTGGCACCTGCCGGCAGTTTAGAAAGTGTGAAGGCTGCCATTCATGCAGGGGCTGATGCAGTTTATACAGGAGGCAGTCAGTTTGGAGCAAGAGCCTACGCACAGAATTTGACGCAGGACGAGCTGATTTCCGCCATTGACTATGCCCATATGTTTCAACGTAAGTTATACTTAACGGTAAATACCCTTTTAAAAGAGACAGAATTGGAAGAAGCGTTATATGCATATATTGCGCCGCTCTATGAGGCGGGGCTTGATGCAGTCATTGTACAGGACATGGGTGTATTCTCCTATATTCACAAGACATTTCCAGATTTACATATCCACTGTAGTACACAGATGACCTTGAGTGGTGCTTATAGTGCTTCCTTGTTGGAGAAAATGGGAGCAACCCGAGTGGTTACCCCTAGGGAATTATCTTTAGAAGAGATTCGCAAGATTCGTGAATCTACCGATGTGGAAATTGAAAGTTTTGTTCATGGCGCTTTGTGCTACTGTTATTCCGGCCAGTGTCTTTTAAGCAGCATTATTGGTGGTCGAAGTGGAAACCGGGGCAGATGTGCCCAACCATGCCGCCTGCCTTATGATGTGATGTGGGATTCTAAGGTTGTAAACGATAAGAATCATAAGTATGTACTGAGCCCTAAGGATATGTGTACCATTGAGCTACTGCCGGAGATTATAGAAGCAGGCGTAACTTCTTTAAAGATTGAAGGCCGAATGAAAAAGCCGGTTTACACAGCCGGAGTTGTATCTATATATCGAAAGTATCTGGATTATTACTTAAAGTATGGTAAGAAGGGCTATAGAGTCAGTCAGGAAGATAAGCAGAAGCTGTGGGATTTGTTTAACAGAAATGGATTTCACCAAAGCTATTATAAGCAGCATAATGGTCCCAATATGATTACGTTTTCAGAAACGAAATTCCGCCCCGGTAATGATGCATTATATCAGGAATTAGAGCAGGTCTATGTGGAGAAACCGTTAAAACGGAAGATATCCCTCTATGCTTATATAGCAGTGGGACAGCCGGCACTGGTAACGGTCACCAGTGGCGCAGACAGTGTAACTGTTACAGGCCAGATCGTAGAGGAAGCAAAGAATCGTCCTATGTCATCAGAGGACATTCAGAAGCCTTTGTTAAAATGGGGAAATACGAACTTTGAACCTGAGGATATTACAGTAGAACTGGCAGGTAACATATTTATACCGGTAGGCGCCTTAAATGCGTTAAGAAGACAGGCGGAGGAGGCACTTACAAGTAAGATTATAAAACCTTTTTACAGAACACCTTCTTTTCACAATGAGGCTGTACAATTAGAACCAGAAAGATGCGAAAAGGAGATTTCCATAATTTGTCTGGTGAATGAGAAGGCACAGTGGGAAAGCCTGTTAGACAATACAGACGCAAGCTGCATCTATGTGGAAAGTGGCTGTCAGGATATCAGCTTGCTGCAAAAAAGCCACAGCAAACATGTGGCAGTCTATTATGTGTTCCCAGATGTATTTAGACAGGATGCACGTCAGTGGTATGAGGAAAACTGGAATCGGTTTCAACTATCGGCGTATGATGGCTATGTAATCCGTAGCTTAGAAACACTGGCATTGTTACCTTATTTGCAACAAAAACCCATTGTATTTGACAGTAATTTATATGCTTATAATCAGGAAGCTGTTAAAGCCTACGGGGATTTAGGCGCAGCCAGACGGGTACTTCCTTTAGAACTAAATTATAGGGAACTATCTAAGTTGGATACAAGTCAGGGTATTTTAATGGTCTATGGAAGAATCCCTGTGATGATTACAGCAAACTGTATACGGAAGAATCTAAAACAATGTGGTGCTAAGGGAGAGATTACCTTAAAAGACCGATACAAAAATCAGTTTCCTGTGAAAACAGATTGCCGATTCTGTTATAATAAGATTTATAATAGTCAGCCACTAAGCTTGCAGGGAATGGAGCATGATATTAGAAAGCTTGCTCCCTATGGAATTAAGTTAGATTTTACAACAGAAACAAAGAATGAGACAGTAGCTATTTATCAGGCATTTTCTGATGCACTACAAGGAAAAAGGGCTGCGTATCAAATAGAGAATTTTACAAGAGGTCATTTTAAGCGTGGTGTAGAATAAAATCACGTAGCGACGCGGAATGGAGAGTTTATGGAAACTATTGTAGTTTCGATTGCAAAATATTTAATTTTACTGTGTATGGGCTTTTACACAGTCACCAGCTTTAATATATTAAGAAACAAACCGGAACGAAAAAAACGGAAAATGGCAAACAGACAGATTTTTTTGATGTTTTTAGTTCATTTTATCGCCTTTGTTGCCATTTGCTTTGTTATGCAGGATGAGAAATATTTTCTGTTCTATGGTGGACAGGTGATTTACTTGATTGTTGTGCTTGGGTTATACCCTGCATTTTATCCGAAGATCAGTAAGCCACTTTTAAATAACATGTGCATGCTTACGGTTATCAGTTTTATTATACTGACACGACTGGATTTTGATAAGGCATTGCGACAGTTTATTATCCTTAGCGGTGCTATGGTCATTACCATGTTTGTACCGTTGCTGATTGTAAAGATTAAGAATTTATATAAGCTTACATGGGTGTACTGCATCGTAGGACTTGTCCTGCTGGGAATTGTATTGGTTCTAGGTATGACAAGCTATGGAGCAAAGCTTTCTATTTCTGTTGGTGGTATTAGTATTCAGCCTTCAGAATTTGTTAAGATTCTGTTTGTGTTTTATGTGGCAGCCATTTTATCGGCCGGACAGGAGTTTAAGACAGTTGTAATTGCTACAGCTTTTGCAGCATTACATGTTATTATTCTTGTTTTGTCAACAGACTTGGGAAGTGGCTTGATTTTCTTTTTAGTATATTTGTTTATGCTTTACGTGGCTACAAAGAAAACCTGGTATTTATTTGCCGGACTGGCTGCAGGAAGTGTGGCATCGGTTTTAGCATATTTTCTATTTTCTCATGTACAGGTTCGTGTGGCAGCGTGGTTGGATCCCTGGAGTATTATTGATGGAAAGGGCTACCAGATTACCCAGTCCTTATTTGCCATTGGCAGTGGTGGCTGGTTTGGTAGTGGCCTGTATCAGGGAGAACCCAATGCCATTCCTACAGTTGAAAAGGATTTCGTATTTTCAGCTATCGCTGAGGAATTAGGCGGATTTGTGGCGATTTCTATTATTTTAATCTGCCTGTGCTGCTTTATGATTTTTATTCAAGTGGCGATGATGCAGAAAAAGAATTTCTATAAATTAATTGCAGTAGGACTTGGCAGCGCCTACACCTTTCAGGTATTTTTAACCGTTGGCGGTGCTATGAAAATGATTCCATCTACAGGTGTAACATTACCACTGATTAGCTATGGCGGTACTTCTGTACTTGTAACGTTAACTATGTTTGCAATTATACAGGGACTGCATATTATTGGCAGAAATGAGGAAGAAGCAGATGAAGCGAGAAGAGAGGCCTATGAGAGAGCGGAACGCAGAGGGCAAACCCAGAGCATCTACATCAAAAAAGAAAAAAGAGGTTAAAATTAACCGGGAAATATTACGGATTACCTATGTCTTTGCAGGCTTGTTTTTTATCCTGCTGGGGTATTTTATTTACTTTCAGGTAACGGAGGCAGATACCGTTGTCAATAACTCCTATAACACAAGACAGAAAAATTTTGCCAAGCGTGTTATTCGTGGAAATATCGAGTCGGCAGACGGAGAGGTGCTTGCTTATACGAAGGTAGATGCAGATGGAAATGAGACACGGGTTTATCCCTTCGATAATGTATTCTGTCACGTTGTGGGAATTGATTCCTATGGAAAATATGGTTTGGAATTAAGCTATAATTTTGATTTGCTTACCTCTAACATTAACCCCATTCAGCAGATGCTAAATGAGCTGCAGGATCAGAAAAATCAGGGAGATACATTGGTTACGACTTTAGATTCATCGTTGCAGAAGATTGCATACAATGCATTGGGTGATTACGATGGTGCGGTTGTTATTCTAGAACCATCTACCGGCAAGATTCTAGCTATGGTGTCAAAGCCGGATTATAATCCAAACACCATTTCTAATATATGGGATTCTATTAATTCAGAGGACAGTACGGAATCGGTTTTAGTGAATCGTGCTACACAGGGAAAATATACCCCAGGCTCCGTATTTAAAATATTTACCACAGTTGCATGGCTGCGAAATGGTGGAGATGCAGACAGCTATCAGTTTAATTGTACCGGAAATGTGACCTTTGACACAGAGGATGCATATAGTATCCATTGCTATGGCTATCCTGCTCATGGAACGGAAACCTTAGAACAGGCTTTTGCGTATTCCTGTAATGGTGCATATGCCACTATCGGTGAGGAACTTACCGGGCAGGAAATGGCGGATACGTTAAATGAGATGTTGTTTGAAACAGATTTAAAGGTGCCTATTACAGCGTCTAATAGCAGCCTGAATCTGGACGGGGACGCAGACCTGTTTGACCGGACACAGACTGCCATTGGACAGGGTAAGACCGGCGTTACTCCTATGCATATGGCTATGATAGCCAGTGCAGTTGCCAATGATGGTGTTTTAATGGAACCGTATCTGGTGTCTGAAATTCGAACCAGTGGCGGAAGCCTTGTGAAGAAATATAGTTCCACGAAGATGAAGGATTTGTTTTCTAAGGATGAGAGCTCGATTTTAAGTACCTATATGCATGCTGTGGTAGATTATGGTACAGCCAAGGTGTTAAATACCACAGCCTACGATGCAGCAGGTAAAACAGGAACGGCAGAGCTTGATAACAGTGGACGAATCAATTCCTGGTTTGTTGGGTTTGCATCCAATGATGATAAGGAAATTGCCATTGCAGTTGTGTTAGAGGATATTTATGAAGGAAGTGGTACTGCATCTAATGTGACGAAAACAATCTTAGATCAGTATTTACAGTAAACATTACGACAAGCGTCTGGGGAAAGGAGAAATTGTGAATCCTAGAAATTATCAAAAGGAGCTGGATCAGTTAATTTATAAGCTGACACAGGAGGACAAAGTTCCTACCTTGCTTCTTCATAGTTGCTGTGCTCCTTGCAGCAGCTACGTGTTGGAATATCTGTCTGAATATTTTAAGATTACGGTATTGTACTATAATCCAAATATTTCACCGGAAACAGAATATCAGTATCGAATTGCAGAGCAGCAACGGCTGATTGAAGCCATGGAAACCAAATATCCTGTTTCGTTTATTTCCTATCCCTATTCCCCAGAGGACTTCTACGGGGCGGTACGAGGACTGGAGCAGGAACCGGAGGGTGGCAGACGGTGTGAAAAGTGTTTTCGTGTGCGGCTGGAAAAAACGGCAGAGCTGGCAAGCAGGGAAGGGTACGATTTCTTTACAACCACGTTGTCTATCAGTCCTATGAAAAATGCCGTTTTACTAAACGAAATCGGGGAAAAACTGGCGGAGGAATATGGGGTTTCTTATTTGTGTTCAGACTTCAAAAAACGAAATGGATATCTCCGTTCCGTTGAATTGTCAAAGGTGTATGAATTATACCGCCAAAATTATTGTGGATGTGTATATTCCTTGTAAGAACAACGAAATTGTGGTAGAATAATTAAGGACTGAGCAAATTACATTATAATGATTGGAAAGGTGCAAATTTATGAAATGCAGTAAG
>CAZLTS010000062.1:0-5886 GCA_964562495.1 uncultured Lachnospiraceae bacterium
CGCAAATTTAGAATGTCCTGACATACTAATTCCTCCATTTTATCTTTCTTCCTCCTGGGCTGCTTCTTCCTGTGGAAGAATGGTAAGTGCAACCTGAGAAATCATTTTATTTTCTACCTTGCAAATCTCATATTCATAGTTTGCAATGGTAATTTTCGCTTTTTCATCTTCAGCCGGGATATGTCCCAGTTCTGAAATCAAGTAACCATTGATGGTATCGTAATCCTCTTCTTCAAAGGAAATATCCAGTGCATCTTCTAATTCCTCTAAAGTAGTCATACCGTCAATTAAATAGGTGTTCTCACCTGTTTTAACAATGTTATCCTTCTCTTCGTCATACTCATCTAAGATATTACCAACGATTTCCTCTAAAATATCTTCCATGGAAATCAGTCCGGCTGTCTGACCGTATTCGTCAATAACGACTGCCATATGAATCTTCTTAGACTGCATGTCCTGAAATAACATATCAATATTTCTGGTCTCCGGAATAAAATAAGGCGTCTGCAGCAGGTCTGGAATATCCTTTACCTTCCAGTCTCCATAGCCCTTCTGTTCCAATCCGATTACTGCCTCTTTCAGATGCAGTACACCAATAACATTATCAATATCTCCATCGTAAACCGGGTATCTGGTATGCGTACCGCAAAGCATCTGCTCAATACATGCACTTAAGGACAGCTCCCCGTTTAAAGCCGTTACATTCTTACGATGCGTCATAATATCCTGAGCTTCCTTGTCGCCCCATTCAAAGATATTGGCAATCATCTCTGCTTCATTAGCTTCAATAACGCCCATCTCATGACCTTCACTTACAATGGATTTAATCTCCTCTTCTGTTACATTATCTGTAATCTCATGAGGATCAATGCCAAATATACGTAAAATCAAATTAGCAAGTAGGGAAATCAGCCATGTAATAGGTGTCAGTACAGTCATAAACACACCATTTACATCTGCCAAAGCATACGCCCATGTCTTGGCATGACGAGCGCCTAGCTTGCCCGGCAGTACCATTCCCAGTGCTAACATAATAAACAACAAATATAGCAGAACAAGAATGACTGCTACTACCCAGATTACTCCATTTCTAAGCCACTGGGCTGTGGCCTGAAACAATTTACCGTAAATATACTGTGTATAAGGTCCTAACAAATAATATCCTACAAACACTGCCATGGCGTAAGACAATACCTGTCTGGTACAATTCAGCTTCTCCGGCTGCTCCACAATGGCTTGAATCTTCTTCCACTTCCGGTCGCCGCCTTCCGCCAGCTTCTCTACCTCCGACTGATTTAATGCGCTAATGGCATAGCAAAACCCGTACATAATAAAACTAACAATAATAAAAATACCTAATATAAGCAGTCCTATCGCCTGACTGTCTCCGTCCATTCAATTTCTCCTTTTGCATATTTTATACTGCGTATCCTTTGTATTCTAGCAAATCTTTCGCTTTCCGTCAATATTTATGTAAGCAAATCCAGACTAATTGCCAGTGCTTCATTGACTCGATTCATAACTTCCCCGTCCAACCGGCATACCTTATCCTTCAGCCGCTTCTTATCTATGGTTCGTACCTGTTCCAATAAAATAACAGAGTCTTTCACAATATCATACCGATGGCAGTCCAATTCAATGTGGGTAGGCAGCTTGGCTTTGTGAATCTTCGAGGTAATAGCAGCCACAATCACAGTTGGACTATGCTTATTTCCTGTATCATTCTGTATAATCAAAACAGGTCGAATGCCACCCTGCTCTGAACCTACAACCGGTCTTAAATCTGCATAATAAATATCTCCACGCTTAATCATTTTCTAGTCACACTCCATACTTTTTATCATAGTATTGCCTGTGACCGGCATTTTAAACATCACAGGGAAAAATAATCTTTTGTTCCTGCAAAGGTTCCATGCACATAGTAAACTCTGGGGATTCGTTTTCCCAAATCACAAACCAACTCGTAATTAAATCGTTTGCTTACCTCACCAAGCCGGTCGGTTGTGATTTCTTCCGTTCCATCCTGCCCGATTAGCGTAACCCGGCTTCCCATTTTTGCTTCCGGTATATGTGTAACATCTACCATCATCTGGTCCATACACACCCTGCCTAAAATAGGTGCTTTGCTGCCATGAATTAAAACATGGCCTATATTACTTAAAGAACGGGGATAGCCATCTGCATACCCCACAGGTATGGTTGCCACCTTCGTTGTTCTGTCTGCGCAGAAGGTACCACCATAGCTGACAGTAGTTCCGGCAGGCACCTCTTTTACATACACTACATGACTGTAAAGGGACAGCGCCGGCTTAATATTTAATTTATGGATATCCTCTGTCATAGAAGGCTTTAATCCGTACAGCGTAATGCCCGCCCGCACCATATCCAGATATTTTTCCGGCATATCCAATATGGTTGCACTATTGGCACAGTGGCAAATCTCCGGTTTCACGCCCGCTTGCTCTAGCCCAGAAATAAAGCTGGTAAACCGCTTAAACTGCCAATCTGCATGGCTTTTATCCTCTTCATCTGCCTTAGCAAAATGCGTAAAGATACCTTCAATCTTAATATTAGGCAGTTTTGCAATCCTTGCCACAGTTTCAACCGATTCCTCATTCGGGAAAAATCCGATTCTTCCCATGCCGGTATCCACTTTAATATGTATGGGTGCTTCCTTTTTTAAAGAAACGGCCATTTGCGAGATTTCCACTGCCATCTCATAGGTATAGACTGCCGGACGAATCTCATTTGTTATCATTTCTTTATAACAATATGCCGGCGCATAGCCAAGTATTAAAATCGGTTCGCAAATTCCATGCCGGCGAAGGCTTAAAGCCTCCTCCACAGTTGCTGTAGCAAACCAGTCTGCCACACCATTTAATGTTTTGGCAATGGGAATCGCACCATGACCGTAACCATCTGCCTTAATGACAGCTAAAAATCTGGTGCCCGGCTTTAGCTGCGCCTTCATATTCAATGCATTTTCTTTAATCTGATCTAAATCAACATTCGCATAAACCCGGAAATATTCCGGTACTTCTCTTTCTTCTGTAATCATCCCATAATCTCCCTTATACCTTCTATCGTATCTCGTGCCAGCATACCATAGGTTCCTCTGCGTTCTGCTGCCACATCTCCTGCCATGCTGTGAAGCACCACCCCGATAACAGCTTTCGAAAATGTCAAAGCTTCTTGATACTGTGGCATGGACTGGATACACTTATTTCCAAGCATTGCTCCTAAAACACCGCTTAATACATCTCCTGAGCCGCCCTTTGCCATGCCTGGATTTCCGGCTGTATTGATATAAACATTTCCCTTGTCATCTGCTACAACTGTACGGGAGCTTTTTAACACACAGGTCACTCCGTAGGTTTTCCCACAGGTAACTGCTGTTTCAATTAAATGATTTTCCACTTCCTTAATGGTACACTGACAAAGTCTTGCCATCTCTCCTACATGTGGGGTTAATACCACTTCACTATGAAGAAGCTGCCGCAATGCTTCTCTGCCGGCCAGCAGATTAATGGCATCTGCATCCAACACAGTAGGTTTGCCTGTTTTTAACACCAGCTCTACCAGTTGTTCTGCCAATGCAGACTGTCCCAGCCCCGGTCCTGCTACAATAACATCTGCCCATGCCAAAGCACTGTCTATAGCAATGCGATCCAATTCATCTCCGTAGGCAGACACAATTGCTTCCGGCAGTAAGGTGTGCATCATGGACTTATGGTCTTCATGGGTTAGAATCCGTACAATGCCCCCACCGCTGGCATAAGCAGCACTGGCACTTAAAAAGCAGGCGCCAGGCATATCCTTAGAGCCTGCAACGATTAAAATCCTTCCATAGGTACCCTTATGAGAATCAGCACGCCGCTTAGGCAGATACGTGTGAATATCCTGTATCCCGTAATAAAGGGGTGTAACAGCAAGCTTGTAAGCCACCTCTGGGAATCCGATGTCGCATACCTTTAAATCTCCTGCGTAGGAAGCCCCCGGATACAATAGCAATCCGGTTTTTGCCGCACCGAAGGTAACCGTTTGGTCCGCTTCCACTGCTACGCCTAACACCTGTCCTGTTGTACTGTCTACTCCGGATGGTACATCTACAGCTACCACATAGGCATCTGCGGCATTGATTTGATGAATAACCTTCGCATAATCACCAGTGATTTCTCTTGCCAGTCCAACGCCAAATATAGCATCTACAATACAATCATATGAAGAAAAATCCGGATTTGTGACAAATGGCACACCTATTTTAGATGCAATCTCCGCTTGTGTCTCCCACTCCGTACTTCCCTGCTTTAAAACCGGTACATGAATCTCTACCTGTTTTTTCTTTAAATACAACATTCTGGCTAGTGCCACACCATCTGCACCATTATTTCCCGTTCCACATACAACCAGAATCCGTTTTCCTTCTACGCTCTCTACACATCCGTAAGCCGCCCGTTCCATTAAAACCAAAGAAGGAATACCAATTTCCTTAATTGTGTAATGGTCAACAGCCTGCATTTGATTCCCATATACCACACGCTTCATTGGTATTCCTCCTAAAATTCTTTCCCTTGATTGGTGATACGATAAGACAGACGCATTAAACTCTCTGACAAATGCACATTCTCTACCATAATATGTTCCGGCAAATCCAAATCTATGTGTGAAAAATTCCAAAACGCCTGAACCCCTAAATCCACAAGCTGCCTTGCCACCTGATTAGAGCCACTCTTAGGAATAGTCAGCGCTGCAATTTCCACTGGATTCTCACGTACAAACTGTTCCAATTCATCAATGTGTCGAACCACGCAGCCGCCAACTTCCTTACCAACCACAGCCGGGTCCCGGTCAAATACGGCTGTAATGACAAAGCCACGCTTCTTAAAATTGGAATAATTCGCAAGCGCCCTTCCCAAGTTACCTGCACCAACAATAATCATATTATGTTTTACATTCACCCCAAGAATCTTACCGATTTCATCATACAAATACGCTACATTATAGCCATAGCCCTGCTGTCCAAAGCCACCGAAATGGTTTAAATCCTGACGAATCTGGGATGCTGTTACATGCATCTTACTACTTAACTCCCCCGACGAAATCCGTTCCGTTCCGGATTCCAATAATTCACCTAAATACCGGTAATAGCGGGGCAGTCGTTTAATCACTGCTTTTGAAATATCCTTCGTAGGCATTCTCCCTACCTCCACAAAACAATCTACACCTATTATAGTCAATGTTTTGTTGTATGTCAAATAATTAACAATAACATTTTTCAACTTGATATACAAACGCTTTTTCGTTATAATAGCCCTGTTGCCTTATGGCATTTCATAGAAAGAAATGGAGATGTACCTATGATATTATCTTGTAGTCATATAGAAAAAGAATTTGTTACCGGACCAGTCGTCAAAGACTGTTCCTTTCACATAGAGGATAAGGAAAAGGTAGCGATTGTTGGCATTAACGGTGCAGGAAAAACAACACTGCTTCGTATGCTGATTGGTCAGTTGCCAGCAGATTCTGGAACAGTTACCCTGTCAAAGGATGCCACAATCGGCTATTTATCCCAGCATCAGGATTTAACAAGCCACTTAACCATTTATGCAGAGATGGAGTCAGCTATGGCAGAGATTATTGCCATGGAGGAACGGATTCGGCAGATGGAAAGCGAGATGACAACCCTATCCGGCAATGCCTTAGAGGAGCTGATGCAATCCTATTCCCGACTGACCCACCGCTTCGAGCTAGAAAATGGATATGCTTACAAAAGTGAGATTGCCGGGGTATTAAAAGGTCTTGGTTTCCCGGAGGCTGATTGGACAAAAGAAATCAGCCAGTTATCCGGTGGTCAAAAAACCCGGGTTGCCTTAGGAAAGCTATTAT
>CAZLTS010000063.1:0-5878 GCA_964562495.1 uncultured Lachnospiraceae bacterium
GCAATAAAAACTATGCAAATATAATGATTTTCACTTGACGCAACACTATATGAAGTGTATAATTAGTGTCAGAGAAGTGAAATCAAAGTAATTTTCGAAGGTGAATCGACAGAATCTACACTTCGGAATAGGAGGTATAATTAATGAAAAAGAGAATAACAGCATTGTTATTTGCTGCATTGATTTCGGCTATGAGTGTTATGCCGGCATTTGCAGCGGAGGAGATTTATTCGGGAACAGAGAGCTACGACTTGACGAAAGTGGAAGCTGATGGCGGTAAGGATGACAAAGGGAATGCCACCTTCGGTCCAGCAGGAGAGATTGACAATCCGTTCAAAGGACAGGATACGTCAGATGGTATTACAATTAAGTTTAATTTGTCTGCATCAGACACTATTTCTAAATTGGGTGCCTTAATTGCTTTCTCAGATGATAACGACTCTCAGAAACTATGGCTGACACAGGGATTATACTTTGGTTACAATGACGGAACCAAGTACGTGGATGCCAACATTACTTCTGGATTCGGTTTAGTTGCAGACTATATCGAGGGCAGAGAATGCGAGATTACACTATGCATTAGCGACAGTGGATTTGAAGTCTATGTAGACGATATTAAGTGCTATGACCAGACTGTATTGGAGGGAGACGATACAGGTAAGTCCGGCTTGGCTAGCGGTGCTTTACAGACCTTTAACAGTTATTCATTTATCTTGAACATGCTTTCTAAGAAGGCTACTAAGATGAAGATTGGCAGTGGCTCTTTCTGGCATGCAATTGGCTACGATGAGATTGATGCTACAGTTAGTAATGTAAGATGCTATTTAGGTATATTGACACCGGGAAGCAACGCTGGTAGTGATACTACAGCTGTTACAGATGCAGATGGTTCTACAGTTGCAGTACAGCAGGTTACTACAGTTGCAGCTAGCGAATCTACAGGTTTGAATCCTATGGTAATCGCTATCTTCGTAGTAGTTATCGTAATCATCATTGCAGTTGCAGTTGTTGCAGTCGTTCTTAAGAACAATAAGAATAACAACAATTAAATAGTACATACATCAAAAAGGTCGAGGCTCTATTAAAAAGACTTTGACCTTTTTGTGCTTTAATTCAAAGTTTTGATTTTGCATTTTGGTTAGATTTAAAGGAGCAGAGGTAAGCAGTGGAAGGGTTTAAAAAGAAGAAACGTCTTGGTGACATGCTCATTGAGGAACAGGTAATTACACCGGAACAGTTTGAGCGTGCCATGGAGGAACGTGGTAAGACAGGTAAGAAAACAGGTGAGGTAATTGTAGAACTTGGATTCGCAACAGAGGAGACAGTAGCAGAAGCGCTGGCCAGACAGTTACGAGTTGAGATGGTTAATCCTAACACCATAGACATTCCGTCGGAAGCCTTATCGATGCTGACCGGTCAGATGCTAAGAAAATACATGGCGATTCCCATCGGTTTTGACCCTAACGACATTAACGTGTTACGGGTGGCTATGGCAGATCCTATGGATATCATGGCAATTGACGATTTATCCATTGTAACCAATATGCAGATTGATGCCTGCATCGCTACATCACGTAACATTGCAGTTGCTTTAGATAAGCATTATGGTAATGCAGAGGCTATGGACGTAGCTGAGAAGTATGCGAAGGAACGAGAAGAAAAGTTCGGTGACGGGGAAGATGAGAAAGAGGATGAGATTGATAATTCTCCAATCGTAGTCCTTGTTAAGCAGATGATAGAGCAGGCAGCCAGACTTCGTACATCCGATATTCATGTAGAAGCACTGGAGAATAAGACAAGAGTTCGTTACCGTATTGACGGTGCCTTATATGAACAGATTAGTTATGACGCCAGCCTACATTCCGCTATTATTGCACGACTGAAGGTTATTGGCGGCATGGACATCTCTGAGAAGCGTAAACCACAGGATGGTCGTATTACTATGGTAGTAGACCAGCAGGAGTACGATATTCGTGTATCTATCCTGCCTACTGTATACGGTGAGAAGTGTGTTATGCGTCTTGCACAGAAGACAGCTCTTTCCAGAAATAAGGCTGACTTAGGTTTTACGGAGAAGGAGATGAAGCGGTTTGACCACATCTTGTCAAACCCGAACGGTATTATTCTGGTAACAGGTCCTACAGGTAGTGGTAAGTCTACTACACTATATACAGCACTAAGCGAATTAAATAAAGAAGATGTAAACATTATTACTGTAGAAGACCCGGTAGAGGCGAATGTTAATGGTATTAATCAGGTACATGTTAATGCAAAGGCAGGCCTGACCTTCGCTTCGGCACTGCGTTCCATCTTACGACAGGATCCCGATATCATCATGATTGGTGAGATTCGAGATCAGGAAACAGCCAGTATTGCGGTTCAGGCCGCTATCACCGGACATTTAGTTGTTAGTACCTTACATACAAACAGTGCGGCGAATACCATTGGTCGTCTGTTGGATATGGGTGTTGAGAGCTACATGGTAGCAGATGCGGTAGTAGGTGTTTTAGCACAGCGACTTGTGCGAAGGTTGTGTCCACATTGTAAACAGGGTAGGGAAGCTACAGTGAAAGAGAAGGAACTGTTGAATGTCCCTGTGGACGAGCCACTTACCATATACGAACCGGTAGGCTGCGCAGAGTGTAATGACGCCGGTTACCGAGGACGTATTGGTGTTTACGAGCTTATGGAGGTAACACCGGAACTGAAGCGGATTATCGCCAGGGACGGTTCAGCAGAAGAGATTAAGAACCAGGCATTAAAGGACGGCATGAGTACACTACGTATGAGCGCCGGCGCACTGGTAGTTCGGGGTATCACATCTATGAATGAGATGATGAAGGTATCCTTCGACTCCTAGTAACTAGGAAATTCTATGAATGTGTGGGGCAGGTAAAATGAGACATATTGACGATATTTTGAAAGAAGCAGTAGAAAAAAGAGCCTCTGACGTACATGTTACGGCAGGAAGACCGGTATGTATCCGTGTGGACGGTGTATTAAAGAAGCTGGATGGAGAAGAACTGAATCCAGAGATGATTGAGGAATTGTTAAAACCATTATGGGCTTATGCCAAGGGCTCATGGGAACAGATGGAACGAGATGGTGAAGCGGATTTCGCTTACCACATTCCAGATGTTGGTCGATTCCGTGTTAACGTATTCAGACAACGTGGCAGTTTAGCTATGGTTATGCGTATTCTGCCGGTTAACATTCCACACCCCAGAGATTTGTCTATACCGGAGGCAGTACTGGAGATGGCACACCGACCCAGAGGACTGGTATTGGTTACCGGTGCTACTGGTAGTGGTAAGTCTACGACACTGGCATCTATGATAAATATTGTCAATCAGACCTATCCGAAGCACATCATTACCTTGGAAGACCCGATTGAATATTTACATACACATGCAGTAGCCAATGTTAACCAACGTGAACTTGGCTCAGATACGAAGATCTATGCAGTGGCACTTCGTGCAGCACTGCGACAAGACCCGGATGTTATTCTGGTAGGAGAGATGCGTGACCTAGAAACTATTTCTACAGCCATAACTGCTGCAGAAACCGGTCACTTGGTTTTCTCCACCTTACATACAAATGGTGCGGCAGATGCTATTGATCGTATGATTGATGTATTCCCGCCTCATCAGCAGCAACAGGTGCGAATCCAGCTGGCAACAGTTTTGGAATGTATTGTATTCCAGCAGTTGCTTCCTCGTGCAGGAGGAAAGGGACGTGCAGCGGCATTTGAAGTATTGATTGCCAATGCAGCCATTCGTAACCTGATTCGTGAGAATAAGACTTATCAGATTAACTCAACCTTACAGACCAATCATAAGTTAGGCATGCAGACTATGGATGATGCCCTATATGATTTGGCTATGCAGGGAATCGTAACAGCGGAGAATGCACTGGCAAGAGCTTATGATTACGAGGCCATGAAGAAGAAACTGATGATTTAGGAGGGAGGAAGAGAGATTGGCAACATTTAGTTACGTCGCCATTGACGAGGCAGGCAAAAGAACAAAAGGTATAATCGATGCCAATGATGAAAATGATGCATTTGCAGCGGTACGGGCGGAGAAGCTGACACCACTGAAGGTGAAGAAGCAGACCATGATGAATAAGGAAATTGATATTAGCTTCGGACCTAAGGTAAAGCCCAGAGATTTAAGCGTATTCTGCAGACAGTGCGTTAGTATGTTAAATGCCGGTGTTACATTAGTAGATACACTGGATATGCTGTCAGAACAGTCTGAGAATAAATATATGAAACAGGCATTAGCAGAGGTAAGAGATACCATCCAACAGGGTGAATCCTTCTCCGATGCCTTAAAGATGCGGACAGACGTGTTCCCTAAGATGATGATTTATATGGTAGAAGCCGGTGAGGCTTCCGGTAGCTTAGAGATTGCATTAGACCGTATGGCAACGCAGTTTGAGAAGGATGTCAAGTTAAAGGGTATGATTAAGAAGGCTATGGTATACCCGGTTATCGTTATTATCGTAGCCATTGCCGTAGTTATTGTTATGTTAACCATGGTAGTACCTAGTTTCATGAGTATGTTTGATGACTTAGATATGGAGATGCCTAAGATTACATTAGCCGTCGTGGCAGCCAGTGATTTTATGCAGGCGAAGTGGTACATAGTTGTTGGAATTATTGTTGTTATTGTAGTAGCGTTTAAGGCATTTAAATCCTCTCCGGGAGGTGAGATGTTTATGGCCAGACTGGGACTTAAGATTCCAGCGTTCCAGAACTTCATCTCTAAGACCAACGCTTCTAAGCTGGCACGTACCTTAAGTACTATGTTAGCAGCCGGTGTACCTCTGGTACAGGCGTTAGAGATTACTGCTAATACCATGTCTAATGTACTATATAAGAAGGCAGTAGCAGAGGCGAAGGATGATGTTATGAAGGGTGTTCCTCTTACCATGCCTCTAGAGCGAAGCGGTATCTTCCCACCTATGGTTATTCATATGACAAAGATTGGTGAAGAAACCGGTAAGATGGAGGAGATGCTTGAGAAGATGGCAGACTACTATGATGAAGAGGTAGAAGTAGCCACACAGGCACTGTTAACGGCTATGGAACCGGTGATTATTATGTGTCTGGCAGGTGTGGTTGTAGTTATCTTAGCAGCGGTGCTATCTCCTATGTTGTCTTTGTATACAAACTTAGGCGACTCAGTATAAGATTTATTACATACGATTTAGAAAATGTTTGATATAGGGCAGGCATTTTTTAAATATAAACTGTGTGGAAACTACGCCGAGCAGCGTGTTCCACACATGTAACTGCAGCGTTTCGGCAAGAAACTGAGACAATGTAAAACACAGGAAGATAATAAAGAAGGAGAATGAAAAATGAAAAAGACAGATAACAAAGGTTTTTCCTTGGTCGAGTTAATCGTAGTTATTGCCATTATGGCAGTATTAGTTGGTGTTTTAGCACCTGCATTATTAAGATACGTTGAGTCATCTAGAGTAGCAACAGATAACTCTGCATTAGCAGAAGTAGCATCTGCTATTAAGACAGCAGCAGCTAATGAGAATATCTATGATGAAATTACAGGAACAGGTGAAACTGGTGAAGTAATTAAGTTAACAGTAGCCAAGGATGGTGAAGCAAAAATGACAAGTAGCGTTACTGACTCAAAGCTTTTAACAGAAGTTGAGAAAACAGTTGCTGGTGGTGGCGACTCTATCGACTTAAAGTCTAAGAAGTATAAAGGTGATGGCGAAGGACTTGAGCTTGAATTTACAGTAAGCGGCAGTGGAGATTCTGTAGCAATTGAGCTGAATAAATACTTTGCAGATAAGGATGCTTCAGCTGAAACACACGCTTATTAAAAAGTAACATATGTTTGCATCATCC
>CAZLTS010000064.1:0-5838 GCA_964562495.1 uncultured Lachnospiraceae bacterium
CCTTCTTCATGGCATACACTTCCTGGAACTTATCATAATCTCCCACATAACGCTCCAGCTTCTGATTCTCCATATGGTAAATCAAATTAACCACACTATTTAAAAAGGGAATATCATGGGAAATCAGAATAAATGCGTTTTCATATTCCTGTAAATAACGCTGCAGCCATGCAATGTGGTTAGCATCCAGATAGTTCGTAGGCTCGTCAAGTAACAAAATATCTGGTTTTTCCAACAGCAGTTTTCCTAAAAGAATCTTCGTTCTCTGACCGCCACTTAGCTCTGTTACATCCTTATCCAATCCCAGCTCCAACAGTCCCAATGCTCTGGCTACTTCTTCCACCTTAGCATCAATTACATAGAAGTCATGGTTTGTAAGCATATCCTGAATGGTTCCGGATTCCTCAAGGAGTGCTGTCATCTGGTTCTCATCTGCATCTGCCATCTGGTCATAGATTTGATTCATTTTCTCTTCCATATCATACAGCCATGCAAAGGCGCTGCGAAGCACATCTCCTATAGTCATGCCCTTTTCCAATACTGCATGCTGGTCCAGATAACCCACACGCACATTTTTGTTCCAGGTTACCTTACCTGCATCAGGCTGTAATTTGCCCGTTACAATATTCATAAATGTGGATTTACCCTCTCCATTGGCTCCAACGAGACCAATATGTTCGCCCTTTAACAAGCGGAAAGATACGTCATCAAATATGGCTCGGTCCCCAAATCCATGGCTTACGTTTTCTACATTTAATATCAAATTCGATTCCTCCTGATTTCTTGTTCTCTTAGGAACTTAAACACGCCTTTGGCGCAAAACTAACATTATTCTACTATTATCTAACCTTTTACGCAACAAAATTTATTGCAATTTTTTTCTTCTAAAATTATACTTTTAAAAGGAACAAAAACGTGGATTTGAATGGAGGAACTATGAATCAGTATTATCCGTTAAAAGAAGGTTTTCTGGGCAAGTACCAAAAACAAATGATAAATCAGGTATTGCCCTACCAATATGATATTCTAAATGATGCCTTGGCTGATGTTGAAAAAAGCCACGCCTTGGAGAATTTCCGGATTGCAGCCGGGGAAGCAGAGGGCGAATTCTATGGCATGGTTTTTCAGGACAGTGATGTAGCGAAATGGCTGGAAGCAGCTTCCTACGCTTTGGCTGTAAGCTATGACCCGAAGCTGGATGCCACTGTAGATGAAACCATTCGTATCGTAGGCAAAGCACAGCAGGCAGATGGCTATCTAAATACATATTTTACCATTAAGGAGCCAGAGCATAAGTGGCAGAATCTACAGGAATGTCATGAGCTTTACTGCGCCGGACATATGATTGAGGCCGGTGTTGCACATTTTGAAGCAACAGGCAAAACAACTTTATTAGACATTGTAAAGAAAAATGCAGACTGTATCTGTACCCGTTTCGGCAAAGGGAAGGTTCGTGGCGTGTCTGGTCACCCGGAAATCGAACTGGCGTTAATGCGTCTGTATCATGTAACCGGAACACAAGCCTATTTGGATACAGCCCTTTATTTCATTAACGAACGTGGGGTTGAACCCGAATATATTGAAGAGGAAGCCAAAAACAGGGGTTGGATTCACTTCGGCATGAATCCCCAGGATAAGGAATATCCTCAGGTATATGCCCCGGTTCGTGAGCAGAAAGATGCTGTTGGACATGCTGTACGTGCTGTATATTTATATACAGGCATGGCTGATGCTGCCCGTACTTGTGGTGACACTTCCTTGTTAGATGCCTGTGAAACCCTATGGCAAAGCATTACCACGAAGCGTATGTATGTAAATGGAAGTATCGGCTCTACCGGAATCGGCGAGGCATTCACCATGGATTATGACCTGCCTAACGATACCAACTATTCTGAGACCTGTGCATCTGTAGGGCTGATTTTCTTTGGTAAGCAAATGCTTTCCGCCAGTGCTGCACCGGACAGTAAATATAGCGATGTTATGGAACGTGCCCTTTATAACACTGTATTAGCCGGCATGTCTCTAAATGGAAAAAACTTCTTCTATGTGAATCCATTAGAAGCCAATCCATACTATGATGGCACCTGTGCTACCCATAAACATGTACTGGCTCACCGTCCGTCCTGGTATGGCTGTGCCTGCTGCCCACCTAACGTAGCCCGACTGCTTACTTCTCTAAGTAATTATTTATGGACTGTTAAAAAAGATGCCGTCTATGCAGATTTATTTGCTCCCGGCACCTTAGATTTAAAAAAGGAAAGTGGTATTGTCATAGAAACTGCGACCAACTATCCCTTAGAAGGCACCATACAATTCCAAATTGCCACCACTGCAGCCAGCACAATTACTACCTTTGGCATGCGGATTCCCGATTGGTGTAGACGCTATGAAATCATAGTAAATGATACCGTGCAAAATCCACCGCTACATCATGGGTATGCTACGATAAAGCTTGTTCCCGGAAGTACAACCACCGTAACGCTAAAGCTGGATATGACACCGCAGCGCATTTATGCTAATCCTAAGATTCGAGAAGATGCAGGCTGTGTAGCGATTATGCGTGGTCCCCTGTTATACTGTATTGAAGGGGTAGACCACAATCAGGATTTATCCGGAATCTTGCTAAAAAAAGACAGCCCCATTACTGAGCTGCCTTATGATGACACATTATTAGATGGTATAGTCCCCCTTCAATTAGAAGGTGTGCGGATTGCATCTTCTGAGTCGCTATATACCTATAGTCGTCCTGCCGCCACAGAGCTTAAACTACATGCCATTCCCTACTACGCATGGGATAATCGTGGCACCAATGAGATGAAGGTATGGCTGCACGAGTTATAAATCTATACCCCGGACCTATAGTCGAACTTCTATGGTCCGGTCTGCCACTATGGTATCTGGACTTACGTGGCACTGTACTGCTATAATATGCACCCCAGCTTCTTTTGCCATGCGCAGTGCTTGGGCAAACTGGGGATGCATAATTGCATTAGGTTCAAACCACCGCATTCCCTCCATCTGGACTACAAACAGTAAATAGGCTGCATAGCCCTCCTTTACACATTCTGCCAGTTCAGTCACATGCTTTACCCCACGTAAGGTAGGTGCATCTGGAAATCGAGCGATACTATCTTCCTCTAATGTAACTCCCTTAACCTCTAGGAAGGTTTCTATTCCATTTTCTTGTATTCCCCATAAATCGAAGCGAGAATTACCATGGGTTACCTCACGCTTTAATTCCTGAAAAGTAATCCCCAGTCCTCCGGCCGCCACCCATTCTGCAGCAACTGCGTTGGGAATCTGGGAATCCATGTTGATAAGCAGGCTTCCTTTTCTTACTGCTATTAAATCAAACTTGGTCTTCCGATTAGGATTGGATGCCTGTTCTAAATAAACAACTACGCCGGGAAGCAATAACTCCCGGCATCTTCCTGTGTTCTTAACATGACAGACCTCCACGTTCCCATCTATCTCTACATGGGCAATAAAGCGATTGGGTCTGTCTATGAAAATTCCTGTCACAATATTCTTATACTGCATCTGCGCCTATCACCCAACCTCTACGCGATCTTTGGATTCTTTCGCCTGATACATCAGCACATCTGCCTTTTGGAACAGTTCCTTTACACGACCACTTCCATAGTAACCACCAACACTGACTGTAGCCTTCACCTGAGGATACTCCTCCCATATCAATTGTGCAATCATCTCCCGAATCTGATGTAATTTCTGATAAAAGATGTCTTCTGGTACATCTCGGAATACAATAACAAACTCATCACCGCCATAACGCACCATAGCATCGGAGCGACGAATCATTCCCATAACCCGTCTGGCTATCGTCTTAAGCACTAAATCACCTGCCGTATGTCCATAGGTGTCATTAATCTGCTTAAAGTTATCTACATCAATCATGGCAAGTCCATGATGGATTATTACATCTGCAAGCTGCTCGTCATAATACCGACGATTATATGCACCTGTCAGTGAATCCCGATACACCTTTTTATCATGTTCTGCAATGAGCTTTAAAACGTCCATACGCATCTCGCCCTCTAAAATAGTGGCATCCGTAATCTTAAAGCCCACCTCTAGAGAATAAGCAGTCCCATCTACCTCCATATAAGTCGCACAAACATAATAAAGCTCTTTTCCAATAAAGTCGCACTTCGTAAAACGTCCCTTCTCCTGTATCGCTCTATTAGATATACATACAGAGCATGGTTCTGTCCGATCCCAGATGGCGTAACAGGCACATGGTTTCTCCATAAGCTGCCCATCTTCGTCTACGATATATTGTCTGCTGTCTTCTACATGAACAAGACGCACTACATCACATACCAGCTTCAGGTTCTGCATCAATTTTATAATTTCTTTCTTTGTAAACATGTAAGGATCTCTCTTTCTATATCTGATTATCCCCCATCTTTCTAAGTAGTTTACTGGATTTCACATAAATTGTCAACCCCGTGAAACTACCGGTACTGTTTCAAATTTTGAAACCATTTCTTGATTTTGTAACACCAATTCGTGATTTTCTATTTCCTTTTTTCTCCGTATCCATTATACTATATTTAACAGTCAGCGCTTAAGCGTATAGGCTGCGGAATGGAAGCAAAATGGAGGTAATTTATGAAATATCGAAAAATAGGAAAATGGGGCATGAAGGTAAGTGAAATTGCTGTAGGAAGCTGGATGACTGATTTGGCCGGCAGCAGTGCTGTAGATATTGCAGCAGATACGATTCGTCTGGCTCATGCAAATGGTGTGAACTTCTTTGACTGTGCTGACGCATACAGTGGTGGCGGTGCAGAACGGTTTCTTGGTAATATATTAAAGGAATTTCCTCGTAACTCTTACGTTGTATCCAGTAAAGTATTCTTCCCCATGGGACCGGGTGCCAATGACTGGGGCTTGTCACGTAAACACATTATCGAGCAGTTAGACACTTCTTTAAAGAATCTGCAGGTGGATTATCTGGACATGTATTTCTGTCATCGTTTTGATCCAGAAACACCTATGGAAGAAACATTACAGACACTAAGCGATATGGTTGCACAAGGCAAGATTCTGTATTATGGTGTTAGTGAATGGAGTCCGGTTCAGATTCAGAAGGCACTGGGCATTATTAAGGATATGGGGCTTCGTCCTATGAACGTAATCCAGCCACAGTACAATATGATGGATCGTTATATTGAAGATGAGATTATGGGAATCTGCCAGGAAAATGGTATTGGTATCGTTCCATTTTCTCCCCTGTCACAAGGGCTTTTGACCGGCAAGTATAAGAAAGGACAGCCACTTCCGGAAGGTTCCCGGGCAACCCATCAGGCTGACAAGCAAATTAATAATATGCTGACTGACGAGAATCTGGATAAGGTAGAGAAGCTGTCTAAAATTGCTGACGAACTGGGCATGCCGATGTCCGTTCTGGCACTTGTCTGGGCGCTACGTAAGCCTGTCATCTCCAGCTTGATTACGGGTGCAACAAAGCCTGCACAGTTGGAAATGAATCTGGCTGCAAGTGGTGTGACATTGCCTGAAGATGTACTGGATGAAATTGAGAAGATACTGGATTATCATCCATTTTTTAGACGAGTAGGATAGAACTTTAAAGGGAAGCCTTGGCTATTAATATCCGAAGGACTTCCCTTTTTATTGTTCACCAATTATACTTAGAACAAAATTATTCCAATTATAGCTCCACCAGATTCATACATAAAACAATTCGTCACCTCTCTTTTTTGCACAGCGAATTTATGGTAACCAGTTGCGCCATTCGACATTTTGTACTAAAATAAATTTAATATTTCATAAAAAGCATCAGAATGGTCTGGT
>CAZLTS010000065.1:0-5831 GCA_964562495.1 uncultured Lachnospiraceae bacterium
TTTCCATTTTTGGCCTCTTTTCCTGCATTCCATTGTAGCATTTTTTTCTCTCAAATGCTATAATAATGGAAACAAAAATAAAGGAGGTCCCCATGATTCAAAAAAAAGGATGGCTGCTTCGTGAAATCGCCGGCGTGTCCTATTTGCTACCCTACGGGCAGCAGATTGCCGACCATAAACTAGGCATTTCCTTAAATGAAACCGGTGTTTTACTTTGGAAGCTGCTGGCTGAAGAACAAACTGAAGATTCTCTTCTTGCCCATATGCTGGCATATTACGAAGCTCAGCCGGAAGATGCACTGCCTATGCGTCAGGATTTAAAAGATTTTTTAAATCAATTGATTGCCTTAGGCATGATTGATGTTGGCGAACCTACACATACTGCGAAGGTATCTGCATGTAAGCATCTGATGATTGGCGGTCTGTATATCTGGTTCGTTGGACCCAGTCCCATATTCGATAAGGCTTTCCAGCCCTTTATGGTAACAGATTCTGTCCGTATGGATCAGACGATTTGCGTACATATGGAAGCTCCTGCCGCTATAAAGCCCGGCACATTGCTTCTTAGAAACCAGGAACTTACCGTTTATGATTGTAATGACAGCTATTTACTAATCTTTCCTCAGGAGCCTCAAATCTTAGGCTGTTATCTTACCAAAGACGGCACACAGGCGGATTTTTACTGCATGCTGCCTTATACTCGCTCGTTATCTACTAATTTATTTCATGCAATCCGCTTTTGTTTTCTTTATCTTGCGCAAAAACATCATATGGTAGCCCTGCACTCTGCTTCCATTTTATATCGTGGAAAGGCATGGCTGTTTTCCGGACGCTCCGGTACTGGTAAATCCACACACACGAATTTGTGGAAGGAATTATTACAGGTTCCTGTCATCAATGGGGATTTGAATCTGATTTCTACCAATGAAACGAAACCGGTAATACACGGAATCCCCTGGTGCGGCACCTCCGGAATATCTGATACCCGTAGCTACCCATTAGGTGGGATTGTTTTATTAAAGCAGGATTTCAGGGATTATTGCATTCCCCTATCTGCTGACCAGAAGGAATTATACGTGATGCAGCGTTTGATTTCTCCTGTCTTGACGGAAGCTATGTTTGACAACAATTTAGACATTGTCAGACAACTGATTCCACAGATTCCCGTATTTCGGCTGGCATGCACGAAGGAGCCGTCTGCCGTATACACCATCAAAGGCGCCATAGACCAGATACCAGACGCCTAAGCTATATTTTATTTTAGGAGAAGATTTCGTTTTATGAAAAGAAACCAAGATTATGAATTAGTAAAAATGGCAGATACCTACGTCCTGGTTCCGGCATCTAACCTGCCCAATGAATTAAATGGCATGCATTTGCTAAACGAAACCGGCGTTCTGCTTTGGAACGCCTTAGAAGCTGATGTTACTACGGAGGAATTGCTGCATGTAATTATGGAAGATTATGAAATAGATGTTGCAACAGCCCGAAAGGACATTAATGAATTTGTAAATGGACTACGTTCAATAGGAGTATTAGACGAATGAATGAAGCTTACCGTATACTATTAGTTGATGATGATCAAGAGGTTTTACACATTAACGGCGCCTTCTTAAAGGACAAAGGCTTTCAGGTTGTATTAGCCGATTCTGCCCAAGACGCCCTGCGACATTTAAAGAAGGAAACCTTCCACTGCATTATACTGGATGTTATGATGCCCGGAACAAGTGGCTTAGAAGCATTTAGCCAGTTTCACGAATTATCGGACGCACCTATTTTATTTCTTACTGGAAAATCTGAAGAATCCGACCGAATTTATGGACTGATGCTGGGAGCAGACGATTACATCGTAAAGCCCTGCAGTCTGGAGGAATTATCCCTGCGTATTATGATTAATATTAGAAAGCAACAGCAAAGCAAACAACAAACAGGCATTTTAGAATTTCCCCCTCTGACCATTGATTTAATTAACCGAAAGGCATTTTATAATAAAACAGAAATTGCTTTAACCAATCGAGAATTTGAATTACTTTCCCTGCTGGCAAAAAGCCCGGGCAAAACCATGACTTTTCAGGATATTGGAGCTGCTTTATTCGGGGAATACCTGGACAGTGACCGGAAAACCATTATGGTAAATGCCAGTCGTCTTCGTAAGAAACTAGATGGTTATGTTGGACTGGATACAATGATTGAAACCATTTGGGGCAAGGGCTATCGTTTTGTCCCATCAAAAGCATATACGAACGATAATTGAGGTGCCTATGTCAAAAAAAGCCTATACCAAACCGGAAATATCCAGAGAACAGCTAGAAGCGGCGCTGTATGATGCCAACGAGAAGCTATTGGCTGCCAATAAACAGCTACAGGACGAAGAACAAGCACGAATCCAATTATTTTCTAACCTGTCCCATGATTTACGTTCTCCGGTAACAGCATTAGCCAGTGCTGTAGACTATTTAAAATCCAGTCCACATCTGGAAGAAAAGGAGTATGAAGAAATTCTTAATCTTATGTCCCGGCGGATTACGACGCTGCAGACTATGTTAAATGATTTATTTTTACTTACCAAAGTTTCAAGCCCTACCGTTTCTCTGGAACTGGAAACAGTAGATGCGGGATTTTTCTTAGAGTCCTTCTTCTACACCTGTGAAGTGGATTTAAAATATGAAAATCGAATTTTGAAACTAAATGTGCCGGAAACATTTCCTTATGAAATTGAAATCGACACAGAAAAAATCATCCGGGTGCTGGACAATCTGTTTTCCAATGCGCTGCGCTACTCAAAGGACCAGGCAACTATTATGTTAGGTGCCAGTTATCATTCCTACGAAAATGGGATTGGTGAAATCTACGTTACCGTAACGGATACAGGCCTGGGCATTGATTCCAAGGATTTACCACACATATTTAAACGCTCCTATCGTGCCAGCCGCAGCCGTACACCAAATGATGGTGGCAGCGGATTAGGATTATCAATTGCCAAAGGCATCGTAGAACGCCATGGCGGTAAAATCTGGTGTGAAAGCACACTAGGGGAAGGCAGTACTTTTACCTTCACCCTTCCTGTGAAACGAATTATTGTGGATTCTTAAAAATCCTGTTCCATTTCTTGAATCTCATCTTCACTTAAAACAACACACTGCTTATCCCGGATTGCATAAACCCGGTTACATAGATTTAACACTGTGGGGCGGTGTGTTGTCACAATACAGGTTCTTGGATAATCGTCCTGCATAATATTTCTTAATACCCGTCGTTCTGTAGCCACATCCAATGCTGATGTTGCCTCATCAAGCAGTAAAATAGGTGACTTGCGAAGCAGTGCTCTGGCAATAGACAATCTCTGTGCCTGACCTTCGGAAAAGCCGCCACCACGTTCCTTCATCTCACTGTTAATTCCATCTGGCAATTTCTCTACAAACTCCCATGCACAGGCAAGCTTTAATACTGCAATAATCTCCGCTTCTGTAGCATCTGGCTTTACATTACGCATATTGTCTGCAATAGTTCCAGAAAACATAGTGTTTCCTTGCGGCACATAAGAAAATAATTTTCTGGCTGCCGGCGTTAAGGGAATCTCTATTTCCTTGGCATTGCTTTGTTTTCCGGCCAGCGTGATTTCTCCACTTTGGATTCTCATCAGAGCTAACATCAGACGAAGCAGCGTCGTCTTGCCTTCCCCGGAGGGTCCTACCAGTGCCACAATTTCATGAGGATTCGCTGTAAAATCAGCATGTTCAAATACTAAGGTTCCTGTGTGATACGCATATTTCATATCTCGGATTCTCAAGCTGATTCCAGTCTTCTGGCAGACTTGGGCAAATTCCGTTACCTCATCTTCCTGGCTGTAATCCTCCTGGGGCATCTCTACAATATCCATTAGACGACCTGCAGAGGTAGTCAGTCCAATGGCTGTAGGAATTAAAGATGTCAGGTTTTGCAGAGTTCCGGTTAAGGTTCCGGATAAGCTTAAAAACATAGTCATGGTACCATAGCTTATGGCACCACTCCACACTCGGAAGATTCCCCATGCATAGGACGCATAAGATACGATAAGTCCCACTGTTGTAAGCAGCAGAGACGTCCATACAGACATCTTCTGAAAATCCAGACGCATTTTAATATAATCCTGCTGCAGCTGTTTTAATCGTTCCACATAAAGTCGAATCAAGCCAAAGGCTTTAATTGTCTGAATATTCGCAAAGGTCTCCTGATTAAAGCCGGACATCCTTGCATTCATTTGAGCACTTCGTTTATTGTTATTTACCATTCTGCGCATTAAGGTCTTAGATAACAGAAGACTGACTGGCATACCTAAGAAGGCAAATACCGCAAAAGTCCAGTCATAGTAAATAACCATAACGAAGGCACTAATAAACTGGAAGGAATAAATAATTGCATTGGGAATAAAGCTTAATACACCGGAGGATATATTCGATGCATCTGAACCCCAGCGCGTCAGCAAATCTCCGGTATGATACGTGGTTAAAGATTCCCAGTCTGTAATTAATATTTTGTCAAATATATCTGCCTTAATTTCCGCATCTACCCGCATGCTAATATAACTGGAGGCATAATTGGATATAAGACTAACAATGGAGCTTCCTACATTTAACCCAATCATAATACAGAAGGTAGTAACAACCCTGCCGGTTTCGTGCCCCGTTATAATATCAACCAGATCCTTAGACACCCAACTGGTGGATAAGGATACCACTGTACCGGTCATGCCCAGTACGGTATAGAAAATCATAGCCGCCCAGTGATGCTTGGCATAAGCATAGATCCACTTGGTCTGATGCAGCATTTCCTTTAACCGGCCTTCCCGAATCCGCTTTATGTAAAATCTAATCCTATCCTTTAAGTTCCCCATGTTCTCTCTCCTTATGACACATACGCCAGCACGCAATGTCAAACTGGTTTCTTCTACTCAGCGGGCATACGAAAATACCCGATGCACTAATTACTAATACACCGGGTATTCTATCACAAAAAGCCATAACTGACTAGTTGTATCCAAATCAATTCTGTAATTTAGTTACCATCAGCACCGCCGCCCTGTACATTTACAGCCTTGCCGCAATCTGTACAAGAAATAGCCGGTGAAGTGCTTAATGCCTTCGTTGTTGCTTCATCAGCTGCTCTAACCCATACCTTATAGGTTACATCATCTGTTGTGCCATATGCATTTGCATGAGACTGGCGCGTTACACTTACTGTATTACCTGCTATCGTTACAGCATTTCCACTTTCACTATACGCATCTGTAATTGCTGTATTAAATGTAATCTTAACTGTGGAATCTGTAGAAATGTGCTGCGTACCAATATGATGCAGGCTAACTTCATAAATATGATGAGAACCACTCCAGTTCTGTACAGACTGAATACTTGCCGTCCAGCATCCAGGTTCGCCACTAGCTGCATATATACCCTCTGCTAATTCTTCATTTGCTAAGATAATTGGTTTTACGTATGTCTTCTTCATGATTTATTCCTCCTTCTTAACCCATATCACTTTAAATTACAATATAGAACGATTTCTAGGAAATTGAGAAATCGCCGGTTCCCTGAATGTATAAATAGAAACCACCAACAGTCTGGTTCGCCTCAAAGCCATGTCCCCAGTTGTTTGTAGAAGCGATTATCTTATTACCGCTTACAGTTACATCAAGGCTGCCATTACTGATTACTGAGGTTACAGTTCCATGTATCGTAAGGGTGATGGTAAGACTGTCAACCTTCTGGTCTGATGTATTCGTAATGGAGATATTTTTATATACCTTAGTACCATCCCAAGCATTTAGCGCTCCCAAATCATAGGAGACACCT